>NZ_JAMXEX010000019.1 GCF_025370775.1 Ancylothrix sp. D3o
CTTCTGATCGTAAGGAGTTTGAACCAATTATACCTTTGAATATTTGTCAAATTAATTTTATTCGTTAGTTAAGATGGGGGAGGTTGAGTTATGAATCTACTAGAAATAGTTGAGTCTTTTGAGAAATTATCAGAAGATGAACAGGATTATTTGTTGGATATTCTTGTAAAAAAAAGAAAATATCAACAAAACATAAAAAATAGTAATCAAGAAAACTTTTGGGAAATGCTCTTGCGATTTCGTGAGAGGATGGAACAAGAAAAAATTGTTTTTACGGATGAAGATTTTGCTAATTTAAGGGAGCGTAGTCCAGGCCGAGAGGTTGATTTATAAGTCATAGATTTCTTTTAGGTACTATCGACTATGGGCTGGAGAAAAGCCGATTGGATACTAAACTTCAAGAGGTCGTTACCTTTACCAAAAAATTGTTAGAGATACCCTTATTAGGGGAAAATTTAAAACAAGACCCCATACTCAAGAGCTTATCTGTGATTCGCCGGCCAAACCCCACTAAGTATAAATTTACTCCGCAGGAATGGCAGCAGATCCATGAAATAATTAACTCAGCCATTTTACATTTAATATTCATCAATTTTTAGATTGAATTATGAGTTTTATTAGAGCGCCAATTGAGTCATGGGGCTGGTGGGTTTTATGAGGCCGGTGATTTTCCCAGCGCCAATTGAGTCATGGGGCCGGTGGGTTTTATGAGGCCGGTGGAATTGGGAGCGCCGGTGGAATTGAGAGCGCCGGTGGAACTCCAAGGGTTTTTGGATGCGGGTGAGACGGATGGATGTTTGGAGGCCGAGGGATGTTTTTGGGGCCGGGGAACCTAGAGAAGCTGGGTAAGGTAAAGAGGCCGGTGTCCGCCTGGAGTGCCGGTGAAAGCAGGATGGCTGGTGAATTTTGAGAACTCGGCTTTCGCGCTAAGACTGGTGGATGTTCGGGGGCCGGTGGTAGTTCGGGGGCCGGTGGTAGTTCGGGGGCCGGTGGATGCAAGATGGCCGGTGGTAGCAAGATGGCCGGTGGTTTTTGAGAACTCGGCTTTTGCGTTGAGACTGGTGGATGCTTGAGGGCCGGTGGTTTTTGAAAACTCGGTTTTTGCGCTAAGGCTGAGAGAGCCGGTGGTAGTTCGGGGGCCGGTGAATTTGTCTGGGCTGGGGGATATTGAAGGGCCGGTGGTGGCAGGGAGGCCGGTGGATCTTGAGAACTCGGCTTTCACGCTGAGACTGGTGGATGCTGGAGGGCCGGTGGCTGTTGAGAGGCCGGTGAATATCAGTTGGATGCAAGAGAGCCGATGGATGTCAATAATGCTTCCAATTCTGCGCCCCAATGGTAGGGCTTAAACCTACAGGGCAGTCAAGTTGTCAAGGTTGTGTTGGGATTATTCTCTTAAATTTACCAGGCTACCCGTCCCAGAGTATCAATACTCATCATAGGCTATGGGAATCGTACACAAAACTTTACATTTTGTCGTGTTTCGTTGGAATCTGGGCTTTTTCCTAATGGAGGCAACACTATCTTTAGTTGGTAGACGACAGCTTGAGACAATTGCAGCATCCGGTTATCCTACCCCATTCTCTTCCCTAAAATTTTTCGCTCTTCTATTTGGCTATAAGTTAAAAATTTTATCAGACACTTCTACCATTTATGTAAATCATTAATTGTAAAATAACTATTTAAGTTCTTTGCTGATGGTCACATCTTTGATTTTCCCAAACTTTCTAAGTAAAGAATTTTGGTACAACCTATTTAGGATTGCTATAGTACAAAATGATGTTGTAATTTGTGTGAATTTGAATTGCGACTAAATTCTTTCTGAAGTTCATCTCTTCTTGTCCGGCTGATTCTTGTCCATGTAGTTGTTTCATTAGGATGGTCACTAACCCCAAAACTATGACCTGATTGAATGCCCCCCAAATTGCTAATAATATAGCGATCATGAAATTTATCCCAAATAAAAACTTCAACTGAAAGTTTTTTAGACTGAATAACTGAACTAAAACGCTTGTGCTTGCGAAAATCCTCCTCATACTCACGAGTTGAAATTGAGTTTAAATGACAAATATGAATTTCAATTGAAGGGGGATCATCACTTCTATTAATGGCTTCTAATATTTGAGAAAATTCTCGATATTCATGTTTAACCACATCAAAATAAGGATCAATAAAAGTAATAGAGTTAGCATAATTTAAAAGGCGCTTTAGGCATTTTAGGTAATCAGATGTTTTTCTTTCTAACCCGACTGAGTGACTGCGATTTGCCCACCAATCTGCTTTATAAAGCTTTTCAACAGATGCAATTAATGTTTCTGTTGTTTCTGTTGTGAAATTTTGAATTGTTTGAGAAGATGCAATAATTCCATCTAGCGCATCTTCTTTATGAGAACTTAAGGCTTCATTACACCAATCAATATAATTTTCTGGCTTATGAGCTTTTACTGCTTTAACGCGATGGAGACGATGAGATTTTAGTAAAATCTTAAGAATCTCTTTTGTACAATAAGGTTTTGAGCCTATATTTTTTACAAATTGGCTCCACTTTCCATTATATAGATCACGAACAAGGCTTTCCTCATGTAACAGAATCTCTTTTAGATTTTTTAAATGAAGCTCACCAATTTCTGGGTTGTTAAAATGCTTGGTGTCAAAAATACATGGAAGTAAAGCGTATTCAGCAAACATAATTATCCAAAAACCTCCTCTAATCCTTCTTCAAAAAAGCCACCTGGCCATGCTTTCTTCAATTCGCCTTTTTTATTTAAAGGCATTTCCATAACAATACTACCTTTTGCGTCAGGATCAACAAACAGAATCGAAACATCATCTGGTTTAACAGGCGGACAACCTTCAGGAAGTTCATCGTAGAAGGTTTCGCGCATTCGTCGCATGATTCGCAAGAGTAAATGTTCGCTATGGGTTTCTAGGATAAATAGATTTTTTTGTTGTCCTAATGCAGATTGAATAAATACATCTCCTAATTCTGCTTGCAGTTTAGGATGCAAGTGAATTTCAGGCTGTTCAATAGCAACTAAAGCATCTGATAGACCATAACAAGATACTAAAATTGGAATAACTTGACTAACTCCAATTCCCACATCTCGATGGGTAACTTGGGTTTTAGTTCGTTTATCAATTAAGACGAGATCAGAAATGCGATCGCCTTTTTTAGTAATATCTTCAATCCATTCTTCAGAAATTTGTTCAGGATCAAGCATCATAGAAACCAATAGATCAACTTCAGGAAGTATATTTGAAAGATTATCTGAACTAATTCCAGCGTCAGTAAAATCTTGAATCATTCGTTCTAATTGTTCCTGAATTCCATCTCCCCAGTTTGCTGCATGAAGAATCAGTTTTGTGGTTAACTCTTGTAATGTTTTCAGGAGTTGCGGGTAGAGTTCATTGGCTAATTGAGAATCTGGTAATAAATTTCTAACCGTAATTTCATAGGGGGTATTCATTCGTTTTTTATCCCCTAACCAATGATTGACTTGCTCTCGAACATCTGCACGATTTAATAGAATATCCCAAGCATATCCTCCACCAGAATCCCAATTTTCATCCTGTTGGCGAGAGAAGGCAAAATGACGAGGAGGATAGGTACGGAATGGCCCTAAGTAATGTAATCTTCCCATATTTTGTTCAATATTACCAGCGATCGCATGAATCAATTGATTGAGTCGATAGGGAAATAAGAAACGAACGATTTGTTTTGGGTTAGTGGGATCTGGAGTAAAATTAAGCTCTGAGGTAAGCTCAATCTCCTCCTCAATGTGTAGAGTTTCGGGAAATAAACCGGAGATTTTACCAATAATTTTAGGGACTAATTCATCGATAGCATTTTCAATTTGTGGACTCATTTGCAAAGAATAGGGGGGTGGTTCAATAATCGCTTCAATCAGTTTACGAATTATGGGATTTTTAGAGTTGAGGCGATCTAATTGCATTCCTTTTGAACGAGAACTCATGGAGAGAATTTCTTCCCCCTCTGCTTCTAGGTAAAAAGAACGCACACTCACCTTTCCATCACGGGAAGAAGCGCTTCCAATTCCGACTCCAACACTTAGGGATTTAATCTCTTTTAGTAAGTCTGCTAACCCTTGATCCGGTAAATTAAGGTGTTTGGGGTTTAAATCAATTGCCCATTGAACTTGAGAAAAGCGATCGCGTTTATGAACATATTGATTAAACCCTCCTAAATCAACCGAGTCTCCCCCTGCTTCGGTACTATAAATATCGAGTTCTCCTTTATTTTTAATGGCATGATGGGTCAGAAGAATACTATGTAAAATACTCGATTTCCCTGAACTATTTGCACCATAAATTAAGGTGATCGGGCGAATGGGAATATATTGAATATCTGAAAACGCTTTAAATCTACCCACTCGAAAGGCAGTAATACTATTTGTAATAGTTTTGGGTATTAATTGGGTTTTAATATTATTTAATCTCGGCAATTGTAGGCTGGGATGACTAACAGTTGATAAAGTTACTGGACTATTAACTTGTAAAGAAACCCCTGATTCTAAGCAAGCTAACGCCAGACCTAATGACATAGTTTTTGTGCCACCTGTATAGTCGGCAAAAATATTACAATCGGGGTAGGATTCTTGGAGTTGGCGAATGGTATTAGCGACGAATTGATAACAGTCGGCTAAATCATCAGGATTAGAAATTATTTTTAAGTCTCGGTTCTGTTGAAAGCGATTTCCTAATTGAGCTAAGGTTGGAATATTAGGATATCTTTTAATTTGATTGCCAACTTGAACAGTACAGGGTTGTCCTTCACCGATAATTTGGTCTTTGAAGTTTTCAGTACAATAGAAGATGACTCGCTCAGGTTGGACACTTTGAATAGCTTTAACGATAGGAATAAAAGCTTTCCCAACCGTTACTAATAAAATTTTAAAAGGCATAAGTGATTAGGGATTGAGAATGAGTCAGCAAAGCGTTAGGAGGGTAAGGGATAGGATTGATAATAGTTAATTATTATCCAATAGTTTGGCTTGATGTTCCATCTCTTGTAACAATTCTTTAAAATGATCTTCTCTCCATTTAGCTGTGAGTTCGCCAGAAAAAGCCCGATTTTGGAGAGTTTGAAATAGGATTTCTAGTTTTATTTTTACTTCAGCAAATTTTGAGCGCAGTTGATGACTATAGGAAGATGATAGTTGAAATCGATTTAATTCTTGTTGAGATGGAATAAAAATTGGTAGATTCAGTAAAGATTGTGTATCCAATTTTCGGTATCCGTGACCTGCGGTTCCCACTTGAGCTAAAATAATTTTGCTGGATGCTTTGAGTGCAGCTTGCAAGTAAGTTGAGTCAATCTCTTTACCTTTAGGAGAAATAGCTTTCATATCCTCATTTATCGTTAGTCGTGTTCCAGCTATCGCAATAGGAATTGTATGGGCTAAAATCATTCCCCTTACTAGAATTAATATTGCTCCAGATTCTATATATTTTAAATTTGTTTCTTTTATGGCTAAGTCTGAAATGTGTTCAATAGAATCATAAATTATATCTTGCTTCATGTCTTTTAGAGATACCCAAGGGGTATTTCCTTCCCAGTATTTTAAATTTTTATTTGAGGGAGTACCACCTCCTTGAATATTAATTAATTCTCCTAAAGGCTTCGTATTTGATACATCCCAGGTTGCAGGATCACCAAACATTTTAATAAAGAGGCTAGGTAAAATGCGATCGATAATTTGATCTGCTTCTAACCGCTTCCGTCGCAACGCATCCGCTTGATCAAGGATTTCAACAATTCGGTGTTGTTCTGATAGGGTTGGGAGAGGTATAGAGATAGATTCAATATGAGAACGATTAATTGCTTTAAAGGCGCTTCCTTGACCTAAATCAGAAATAGAAGGCTCTATAAATTTGAATAACCAATAAAGATACTTTTGTTCAGCAATTTCTTTTTTAGCCCTAATTGCTGCTAACCCACCACCTATACAACAAATTTGATCAGCTATATTAGTTTGCCCTATAGGAGCGCGAACAGACATTAAAATATCATTTTTTTGAGCAATTTTCCTTGGTTCAGTACACCACTTAATAGGAGTAGGATGAATAGCTCCGAATTCTAGTTTACCTTGAAAAAGAGGTAAACCTTTTCCCACGTCATTATACGAATTAGTGGGTGGAGATTGTCCCATATTTACAGTTGCAATCTTAGAAAGATGAACTTTTAGCCAATCCATAATAAAAATCCATTACATTCTTGAACAATTTTTGACCTTCCAAACCTCTCCATACTATTCATTTTTTTAATGAATATTTTCGGTTCGCTGTAAACATAAAACGGCATTCTACATCTGCAAAAAATTTTATTCTATCGGTAACAGCTTTTGATTGTATCATAATTTAACTTTCAACCTCCTTTAATAACCGCTCTAACCCGGTATTTATCTCTTGTTCAATCTGCAATAATTCCCTAATTAATTCCGCAGGCTCTTCATTCGATACCGTTTCTGCCACTTGGGGCTTATAACGTCCTGCTGCTAAATTATAACCATTCTCTGCAATTGTTTCTAAATCAACCCACCAACAACGAGGTTCAACTGCTCCTGCTGCTAATAAAGTTCCGGCTTTTACCCCTGGTGGATTCTTAAATCTTGACTCTTTATAACTTTTCCAATCGCACAATAATTGAGGAATATCATTAAGTTTTGGGGTTTCCGGTCTTCCGCTTCCTCTAATTTTATCAGGATCAAAACCATCGTTTTTTACCTCGTAAAACCAAACCTGTTGAACTCGATTTTCACTGTCTTTCTTCATTAAGGATTGTTCGGAGATATCAACAGGTTTACGGAATACTAACACGGCTGTTTTTACCCCTGTGTAAGGTTTAAAAACTCCCACAGGAAGAGAAACAACGGCTAAGAGTTCAAAATCTGTTAAAAGTTGTTTTCTTAAGTCAATATGCGCTTGTGTTAAGCCAACTAATAACCCCTCTGGAACAACAACGGCACAACGTCCCCCCTCCGCTAAACATTTCATCATCGCTGCTAAAAATAGCAGTTCACTTTTTTTAGAATGGGTGGGTAAATCTTCTCGGATGGAATCTTTAGATAACGTTCCAACAAAAGGAGGATTAGCTAATAAAACTTTATAACGTCGTTGTAAATCTTCTTCATTTAACCCGCCTAAATTTGATAATATATTCGCTAATTTAACCTGAGCATTTCTCACTCCATGCAAGACTAAATTCATTACTGCAATTCTTAACATTTGACGGGATACATCAAACCCATAAATTGAAGCTTCTAGTAAATTCCAGTCGGTCAGTTTATCTCCATTACCTTTATAATAGGTTTGTAAATTGGGATTTTCTTGTTTAGCGGTTTCTACTGATTTTCCCTGCTTTTCTAACCAGTCTTCTCCATAAATAGGAATTTCATGCGGACTTTCACTGTATTTAGCTAAAATATAATTCAAACTCTCAATCAAAAAACCTCCTGTTCCCATTGCTAAATCGCAAATCGTATCCCCTAAATCTGGATCAACCATTTCCACCATAAACCATCGAATTTGTTTAGGGGTACGGAATTGTCCGTTTAAAGCTGATTGTCCTAAATGGGTGAGCAAATATTCATAAATATCTCCTTTGATATCCTGCCCTAATTTATTTAGTTCTAAAGTATCTAGTTCATCAACAACAGTTTTTAAGACATTAGGATCGGAAATTTCTAACACAGCATCTCTAAAGTATTCAGCAACTTTTGGCTCATCTTTTATTAAAGAATTTGCCATATAAGGAAAAACTTCATCTCGGATAAAGTCTCTCAAATCAATTCCACTTTTAAACCGCCATTTTGACCAACGATAGCGTTCTGTCTGTTGCGGAAATAATAAACGAATATTTTCTTGTTCTCCGATTAAACGAGCGCGAAGTTCCCGTTGAGATTCTTCCTCATCTAATAGTTTCAAATAAATTAAATAGGAAATTTGCTCAATATAAGTAATAGGATTGGTAACGCCTCCTACCCCAAGTGTATCCGTAATTCGATCTAATTTACGCCGTAAGTCAATATCCACTTATTACCCCTCCGTTCGGTTCTTTTTCTGGAACACCAAACGATTTAATTCTTCAAAAATCGTTCTTAAACCTTCTTCCCCAAATAATTCTACCCCTAAACCTGAATCTTCAGGAAGTGTTCGCACTCTATTGACAGCTTATTTGCAGCCTACCGCTAAAGTGAAGACAACTTGACCAGAAGCGAGGTTGCCTCCTTGCTCAAAACCGCCTGCAAACTCATTGACAAAGAAGAAGACCCCGAAAAATTTGCCAAACGTCGCCGCGTAAAAACGATAGTTTGTTTATGCTCACCACCCTCGAAAATTTCTCTCGCTCCTGACTGAGGGGGGCTGCCAGCTATCGCTACGCGACGGTTACTCTAACGGTTACTTTCGGGGTCTGCATTCCGCCTGTGAGCGTTACCTACTTGGGCGTGGTCATACCATTTCTGGTACTTTCCGTGAGTGACTCCCCAGCGTTGGGCCGGCCCTACTTACCAAACAAGCAGTTCAGGCCGTGCCAAATTTAAACCCATTTAATTTATCGGCTCCGGGGGATGGGATATGGTCGGCTTCTGTAAAAGGGCGGGGGGATCTTTTGATGCCAATGGATGTTATGAGGCCGGTGGATCTCCAGATGCCGGTAAATTTTCCAGGGCCTGTGGATTGGGTGCAACAGGCGAATGCTTGGGGGCCGGTGGCACTCAAAGGGTCGGTGGGAATTGAATTGGCAACCGCAATCATTACCAAGCCTGGAAGCTCTTCAGGTAATTCACGCTCGTCGAAATAAAATCTTTCAAGACCCAACTACAAACCACTTGGTTTCACCGGCACCCCTAGATGTAATAAAGCCAGTGAACCAGGCTGCGCCAAAGGATGTTGAGGGGCTGGTGTTGGTGGAGAGGCCGACGTTACGCTCGTCCAAGCTTTATATCATGGGATTTTCACAGGCCGGCACATACAAAATGTACATTCCCGGCACCCCAGGCGGACACCCACCAGATACCGTATCCCACCGGCACCACCGGCCTCCCCGCTACCACCGGCCTCCCCGCCACCAGCGGCACCACCGGCCTCCCCACGACCACCGGCCCCATCGACCTCACTGACGCCACAGATCCCACTACCACTCCCGGCCTTCTTGCCACTACCAGCCTTCTCGCCATCTCCGGTCTTCTCGTCACCACCGGCCACAAAACTTTTCAGGTTTCGACATTCAATCGAATTGATTCTCGCCATCTCCGGTCTTCTCGTCACCACCGGCCTCCCTGGGTTCCTAGCGAGCACCGGCACCACCAGCGCCAGCAACACCATTAGGTTCACCAGCATCACCAACATCCAAAAACTTCACCTGCCT
Source organism: Ancylothrix sp. D3o (assembly GCF_025370775.1). Lineage (NCBI taxonomy): Bacteria > Bacillati > Cyanobacteriota > Cyanophyceae > Oscillatoriales > Microcoleaceae > Ancylothrix > Ancylothrix sp. D3o. The sequence goes on from NZ_JAMXEX010000019.1 coordinate 9,386, forward strand.
CCCTGCCACCACCAGCATCACGAACTTTACCAATCTTCTTGCCACCACCGGCCAACATCGTATCCCACATACCACCAACTTCCCCAACACCTTGAACCTCACCGGCCTCCCTGAATCTAATAAGGCCGGTTTATCTGTCTGCGGTGGGGGATGTCGAGGGGCTGATGGATATTGAGGAGGCTGTGGATGTTGAGAGGCCAGTGAATCTGCTTGGGGCCGGTGGATTGGGTGGGATAGGCGGATGCTAGGGGGCCGGTGGAACTCGCGTGGGTGTCGGTGGATTGGGTAAGACAAGTGAATGTTTGCTCGGACAGTGCATATTATTGAGATGTCGGCTTTGGCACTGAAACTGGTAGATGCAATCGAGCCGGTGGATGTCAGTAATAATTTCAATTCTACGCTTGAATGGTAGGGCTTACACCTACATAGCCGTCAAGCTGTCAAGGTTATATTAGGATTACTCCCTCAGATTTACTTTGCTAAACGAATCGTACACCAAACTTTACATCATGTCCTATTTCGTCGGTATCTCGGCTTTACCTGTTTTTCTACAACTCTCGGCTCTAGTTCCTAACCTAACAGTGCTTTTAGTTCTCTTATCACTTTGTTAGGCTTTTATTCTCACAATAAATATTTATTTGTATATTTTATTACATATTATAAAATTAGATTATACTATTATGCAATAAGTAGCATTAAATATAAGCTCATGGCAAACTGTTCATTTTGTGGAAAAAGTTTAACTTTTCAAGAACCTTGCTATACCCGTCAAGATGTGGCAAAGTGTGCGTTTTACAGAGAAAAGTTTGGAGGAAATTGTACTTTCTGTAACAAACAGTTAAATTGGCAACAACCTTGCTATAGCTACGAAGAAGCTTCCAAATGCTCATTTAACAAATAGCAGAAAAGGCACCGACGTAGATTTTTATAAATTTAATTTTCGTTTCCTGGCGCTGGCTTCAAACTTAAGTTATTTAAGGATTACCAGCAGTAATTGAGTAATTACTGTGATGGCAATCTTGAAGGATGTTTTGGCTGTAAGCCTGACTATAACAAGAAATGAAGAATTAAAGATTATTAGCTATTGTGCCATTTTACGCTGTAAACAAAAGCTGTAAAACCTTTATTTTGTAAGGGTTTTACAGCTTAATTCTGAAAATTTTAACTGCTACTTTTAAGTTAATCGAGTTAATAAAAAAAATGAAATAAAACCCTTTTTTAAAAGTACACCTATTAAATTCGGGGAACATTTTGGCTAAAGAACAAGCAGCCATAACTAGATATTTATAGTGGTATTTAAGCCTGGTACAGACAAAATTCTGCCAACTCTCGGCTCTCCCTGCTCAAAAGGGAGAAATAGCTATGTATCCAAGCTGACACAGGCAAGATACCGAATTTTATAGTCACGCTCGGAAACATCTCATCTCATGAGGATTGCCTACTAGCATAAAGAAAATGTACATTACTAGCACCACCAACGGACACCAGCCAGATATTGTATCCCGTCGGCACAGAACTAAAATATGGGTAATTTATGGAAAATTTTTCATTGGTTGCTGATTTTACAGATCAGATATTACGCTAATCTTCTACCAGCCTGGGATCGGGAATACCAAATAGCCGTTCAGCTTTATCTATAGAATCTTCATATTCTGGTTCAAACCCATAGTAATCCAATATACTTGTAGGGTTAAACTCTGAAACTTGATCAAAGTCAAAGTAATATTGCTTTTGGGGTTTACGGGCAAATCTTTTTAAGGCATTCCAGGGCATTTCGTTCGCTGTTTCTGAATTCCATACCTCTTCAAATTCAGCAATGGAACGTTCCTCTTCATCCTTGTATTTTTTGAGATGAATTCCCCGGATTTTATTTTTGGCAATTTCCATTTGAGTTGTCTCATCTAATCCATTAAATTCATCCGAGCCATACTCTACAAGTCCGGCAAAAAAGGTTCTAATATAAGCCCAAGGTTTTTTTACCCAGTCATAGCCTAAAGCTCGTCCATCATGATATTCGACAACCACATCATATCCACCAGGTATGTGTGAAAGAGGGTTTGGTCGATATATACGGTCAACCCACAATACACTATCAGCAAGACGTAGTGGCAAACCTATGTAAACCCGTTCAGGTTCGATAGACCTTCTTGTATTTCGTCTGCTCAAAGGTCTTGGAATCCTAGAATTCCTTGTAGATGTTATAACCTCACTAGGAATAGTAGGACTTAATAAAGCAGCCAATTTTTTCAGAGTTAATTGCTGTTGTTCTGTTAGTTTTGTGAGCTTATTAGAAATGTCTTGAAGTTCACTGTTCCCAACAAAAGCTTTTATTAAATAATCACCTTTGATATTTTGAAAACCCAGCAGTCCTATAATTTTATAAACTTTTTTTGATTCAATCTCATTATATCCGGTGACAAAAACATCATTATTATTTTTGTCGATAAAAACTTTTATGGCTTCAAGGCTCAAGGGCGATTCGTTAGTAGATTGATTTTGATAGGTAATTAAATCATCTAATATGTTTAAAGAAACCGGAGCATTCTTAAGGGGTGTAGTTGTTAAACCAAAATCTCCAGTTAAAAAATCTTCTATCGCGTAAATTTCTTGTGTTCGTTTCGGCTGGAGAATACGCTTTTTTTCGATAAATAATTCTTGCGTCAAAGGCTTAACTATAATCGCGGATTCCGAACCAATCACCAAATTGTTATAAGCCTGAAGCGTCTTCGTAGTATCTCGCACAAACATCGGATCTATCCCCAGCATCTCAGCTATTTCAGCTTCTATCGGAGGAGGAGTAAGAGTAAGAGCAGAGTGCAAGACAAATTCCTCAAATATATCTACTCTGCGGGGCTCGCTTACTGCTACCTGTACAGTTGTTTGACGCACGCTGTAGCGAAGATAGCCTCCTGCTATGAATGATAAATTGGGAGATTCTAATTTTTGTCGTAATTCTGTTAATTGAGAATCCATTTGTTGGTCAGAGAATGCTGGAGACATCTATAAAACCTCTATAACGCTCGACAACTTTTGAAACTTCTTGGTAGATGGGGATGCTTGTAAAAAGGTCGTGACATCCCACAATTATCAGTAATTCTTTTGCCCTAGAAAAGGCTACATTAACACGCTCTGGTGTTTTAGCAAATCCAACTATTCTTCGGTGGTTATTGCGAACCATACTAACGATGACAACAGATTTTTCCATTCCTTGAAATCGATCGACTGTGCCAGTGCGAATGTCAAGGTTAGGAAAACGATTAGTACGAGAGATGCGCTCATCAATGAGTCCCAACTGAGCACCATAGAAAGTGATGATGCCTATCTCTTTTTTGGGTTCACCGTTGGCCACTTTCGCAGCCCAGGCTTTGTTCATCTGTTCACACAATTTTTCTATGATAGCAACTTCGTTATTATTTTGATAAGAAGTTCCTGATTGTTCTTCTCTAAAATTCTTATTAGAGGGTATTTTGACCCAGATTATATGCTGATCTTCCCGAATAAGTTTACCTCCTAAATTATGCGCTCGTTGATTGTCAGGATCTGCAAGTCCGCAGCTTAAACCCCCATCACCCTCGTCATAAAACTGGTTGATGGCCTCCATAATTTGAGGGTGCATACGGTACTGGATATTCAACTTTTGGGTGATCCCTTTTTGCACACTCGTCGCTGCTTCAAATTGCTGCTTAAACCAAGAGTTTTCTAAAAATTGTACTTTTTCTCTAGGAACTGAAAGTTCTTCAGCTAGTTCATCTAAATTTTCTTCATCAAGAATAGGTGGTAACTGGCGATAGTCACCAATCATCACAACTTTTTTGCCTTTCAGTGCCGGAATCAGCAATTCTGGAGGAGTGCTTTTACTCACTTCATCAATAATCACAACATCAAATTTGCTAAATTTTTGAGAAAAACTCCATTTGGCTGCTTTCATACAGGTAGTACCAACAACATTAACATTCTCTAAATATTTTTTGCTGATTGCTTCGAGGTCTGTGTCTGATGGATCGAGTAACCTATCAATCCACTTTTGCATGATAGCCTCGTATCGGTTAAGGTAAGCCTCTGCCTCAGCAAGCTCTTTTTGCCATGAATCCAAATAAAGTGAAACATTTTTTAATAATTTTGGAGCGAATATATCTTCTGTAAAAGAAATATCTCGTTTTAGGCGTTCGGGAATTGTTGACCATACTGATTGCCACCAACTCCGTTCTGCTGCCAAATGTTCGGATTTTATTTGTAACTGTACCGTTGCTCCGTTGAGTTTATTTTCATTTTTTCTAAGTTCACTTAATAAACTTTCTACCTCTTGTTTGAGAGGGTTAAATTGGCTATAAAATCTGTCATTGACATTGTTAAGAATTGCGAGAGGTTCTAATAATAAACAAAAGTTCAAGAATTTCTCAATCTTGCTTTGCCAAGAACGCACTTCTTTTTCTAAGGTTATAGCTTGATTAAGAGGATTATGGGGCTGAGTAAGATATTGTTGAGCTATAACTTGCCAGGTTTGGGGGATGTCTAATAATTCAGTCAGGTGATGTAATTTTTGGTAAGCTTTATCAAGGGCAAAGTTAGTATGCTGCTCTTGGAGAATTGCATATTTTTCTCTAATTAACCTGTGTTTTTTAGCCTGTGTATGTGAGCTTTTTACTCTTTTTAAGAGATTAAAAAAATAATCAATTGTTTTGTTGATATAACCCTTCAACCCTCGGTGATTTTCACTTAGCAACTTATCTAATTCCATAACAATATCAGATAATAATTGCCATTCGCGTTGCCTTTCAATTGCGCTCATAGCGGCGACTGAATCATTTACACAAGTGAGCGATGTCTGAATTTTTTCAGACATAACATCGCGGAACCAGAATGCCAAACCCAAGGGCGGATAGGGCGGAACAGTAAGAGCGAGTTCGGCAGACATTTGTTGACAGCGCTCAACATTTAGATACAAGTGATGAATTTCATCATTTGTAGTAAGGTAAGGAGTTAAACTTTCCACTAACTCTTTAATATTGGGATCTTCCCAATTTGCTGAAGAGGCTGATTCAATCAGATTGCTTAAATCATTGCCAAGAGTTTCCCAGGGGAGAAGATTATGAGCAGCTTGCTGATAAGCACTTCTTTGTTCTTGGCAGACTAACTCTAAATCAGCTTGATTGTTTAGTAGTTGCTGCTGTTCTAGTGGGAAGTTTTCTTCTATTTGAATATAGGTAGCAAATCGCTCTCGCGATGTTAGCAATTTTCCTATACTTTTGACAATTTGGCGCGGTTCAGATAAGCGGTTTTCACAGTCAGCAGCAGTATTTTCCAACCACCTGTCTATTACCCTGTGGGCTAAAAAAGGTTCTCCTTCTCTACCAACTCTGGTGCGGGCATCTCCCTCTCGCAGTGGACGAAGTACCGGGTGGTGAGCTAATCGACTGAGGGCATTGTCTACTGCGAGGTTAGCTTGAGATACAACCAGCGTGCGACCACCCCGACGAGCAACTTGATAACAGATTTCAGCAATCACTGTAGTTTTGCCTGTTCCTGGTGGGCCTTGAATTAAAATCAAGTCCTCAGCAGCTAGTACGGCTTCCACTGCTGCTATTTGAGTTTTATTAGCCTCCGACAGCAACAAATCTGTTTTTGAAAGTGGGGAAGTTGCAGGTATCGGCCTTGCTTTAGCAGCATCAAAGAAAAACTCGCCTAAATAAAGATTCTGGGTGTGGCCTTCCCTCAAGTTTCCCAAGGCTTGTTCTTGCCAACGTATTTGAGTAAGACTGCCAACGTCTTCAAAAAATAAAAATCCTGTGGTGGGTAGTTCTAAGTTACCGCTGCTCAGGGAATCAACTAGATTGCTATTTAGCTGGATTTTTATCTGATTTTTACTTTTTTCGACGGTTTCTATATCTCCTAATTCTTGACCTCGACGACGATTTGCTACGTCGGCAGAGTTTTCAAACAACTTAACAAATCCGTTTCTAGCCCATCCTGCTCTTTGCCAAAACTCCTCTGGAGTCAGTGACACTGAACCATTACTCGTTGCTAAGTCAACATTAAGGGTAAAAGTGATACCTTGTCTGGATACTTGATAGTTGTGGCTGACAAAAGGTACGCAAAATTGGCGCTTCTCGGCTGTCCGGCGTTGAATCCCCAAATACTGTCCCCATGCTCTTATCTGCTCTGTACTAGGTACATGAGCGCCGCAGACTGGCATTGTAGCTATGCGTGCAAATGCTTCTTGCGGAATCCTAATATCGTGGAAAAAAGAGGGTACTAAACGAATAAGCAAAGCTGAAGAAAAAGCATCTATATTTCCTTGTTCTAAGTCTACTAAATTAATTCTATTTAAACTCAAACAGCCCATACCATCTTTACGCACACTTGCCCAAAACTGCAAAGTTTGCTGGCGTTCTTGTAGTTTGATGGGCAGTTGAAAATTATCGCGATCTGTTGCTATAGTTAGCTCCCAAATTTCGGATTCAGGTTGTTTCGCTTCTCCCTGTCTACGAATATAGAACAGACAAGGCTCTGACCCTAAAAGCTCCGAGATTAACTCATCAGCACGAATATACCGATCTCTAAACTCAGGATAGGCGTTAAGTGCATCTGATCCTTCGATCTGGCAAATAAAGCGATCGCTTGCTGCCGCTATGTATCTATATCCCCAATCTGTGGATGCACTATTACTGTTTGTCATTACTTAGACCCGATAAAAAGGAGGTTAAGTTATTATTGTTCATTGTTCACTCTCCAAGCATTCGCTTAGCGGGCGGTAGACATTTGCATATTTTAACGTTAGACCCTGGGCTTTGGGCAGTCGTTCTGATCCAGCATTGACACTCCTGTGAGTTTAAGCGATATTATAAATTGTAAGCTCCGGGACTGTCCTATGGCTCCACTGTGAGTTACTGACCCCGGCGTATAAAAAAAATTTTTAGTTCGATATGCAAAACCTCCGAGTACCCACAGGGTCCGGGGATTTTGTATATCGAGAAATAATACTGTATTTATTAAAATGGCTTCCACCTTTCAATATGGAGTAAAGCCGAGAGCTAGAGTCGAGGGGAATGTTGCCATTCCACCCCTCTCTTCCGAAACCGTGCTTGCAATTCTGCACAAATCTGCAAATGCCTTGGCGGGTGACACGCATGTCAACAAGATGGCCGTTGGGGATGGCGTATTGATTTGGCACACCGGCACCAAAGCGGAGTTTACGCCAGCGCAGAAATTATCGACCAACCAAAGATTTTGGATAAGCAACTGGATATAGAGGATTGGCTGGAGAAAAGCCGGTTGGGTGCTAAACTTCAAGCCTTCGTTCGCTTTACCAAAAAATTGTTAGGAACACCCTTATTAAGGGAAATTTTAAAACAATAGCTCATACTGAAATGCTTATCTGTGATTCGCCGGCCAAACACCACTAACTACAAAGTTTCCCCCAAGAAGGGCAAAAATTACATGAGATAATTCATTCAGCCATTTCATATTTAATCAATATTCAAAACTTTACACACATGAATTTTATTAGAACGCCAATTGAGTCATGGGGCCGGTGGGTTTTATGAGAGCCGGTGGGTTTTCCAGCGCCGAATGTTGTCATGGGGCCGGTGGACTTTATGAAGCCGGTGAAATTGGGAACGCCGGTGGAACTCCAAGGGTTTTTGGATGCGGGTGAGACAGACGGATGTTTGGGGGCCGGGGGATGTTTTTGGGGCCGGTGGATGTTTGGAAGCCAGTGAATACAGACAAGCTCCTGAACGTAAACAGGCCGGTGTATCGCTTGGAAATGCTAAAACTCATGGCTATTGGGGGCCGGCATAGAGAAAATGTACATCACCAACCTCCCTGCTACCACCGGCCTCCCCGCGACTACTGGCATCAACAGCTTCATAAAGTTCCTAGTGACCACCGGCATCATAAGCCTCCTAAAGTTCCTAGTGACCACCGGCACCACCAGCGCCAGCAACACCATTAGGTTCACTGGCATCACCGACATCGAAAGACTTCACCGACCTTCTTGCCATCACCGACATAGAAAGACTTCACCGGCCTCCTGGCCACCACCAACAGCCCCAGACTTCGCCAACTTTAGCGATCTTCTTGCCAGCAGCGGCCAATATCGTATTCTACCGGCACCACCAACTTCTCCAACACTTTGAGCCACACCGGAACCCCTGGATGTAATAAAGCCGGTGAACCTGTCAGAGCCCTTGGATGTTGAGGGGCCGATGAATTTCGAGGGTGCCGGGGATATTGAGAGGCCGGCATCACGCTCACAAATGCTTCTTCATCTCATGGCCATTTCCGATTGGCCCAGACAAAATGTAGATTACCGACACTCCAGGCGAACCATCCGCACAGGTAGCTTTTTTTTGAAAATAATCTATTAGTTCTTCCGTACAGCATAATAAGCTTAGATTTAACCTCTAGTTGCATATTTAATTTTTTATAAAGGGGATATTTGCTCAATCTAAAAGTTAAAACTCCCAAGATTGATAAAGGCGCATTGCATTTGTTTTAGCTTTGGCAGAACGTCTGTACCTCACGGAAAGATGCGAGTACCGATAGGCATTAAGGAAATCTCAGTTTTTTAGTAGATAACCAGGAGACAAGCGGCTCAACACCTAAAAACTTTATAAAAATGCTTCTAATTCAGCTGTTCTTTTCTCGGTTTCCCCAATCAGGCATCCTAATTCAATTAAAGGTTTCATAGTTCCACCTTCAGCAATCGCACTTGCTTCAGCCTTGCATTTCCGCTCTTTGTACTCAATCCATTTTAGTTGTGCATCTCGAAGAGTATTTTGCTTATTTTTAGGTAAACTTTGCCAAACTGCGTTGAGCCTTGCATCGGCTTTATTAAACAATCTTTGACCGCAAGCAACCATCTCTGCCGTTGAACCATCGCATTGCTCCGCCTTTACTGGATTAGGATATAAGGCTACCGGTAGAATTACTAATGTAGCCATAATAATTAGTTTCATGTTAATTAGCTTCTCCTTTCTAGTATCAAATCCATAATACACTTAATTTAATAATAAGTATGTCAACGTAAAACAAGGTAAGATAGCGGCTGACTAAAAATTTAAGAAAAACAGATACCCGCTCCACTAAGAGTTAAGCTAAAAATTCAGGAGAGCCGATCAGGCTCTGCGAATTCAGTAGCGCTAATGGTGTACCTGTCCGTAAAAAACAACTCGTACTCGCACTACAACTTAATGATTGTAGGCTGATGGGATTAAAATCTTCCTCAAAGCCTGGTAAAGGAAGACTTTCAGCATCTAGCATCCAAAAAGATTTCTACGTTAGCGATGCCTCATAAATCTAATTTTTTGATAAATGGTCGAGTTTAGTAAATGATCGTTGACCAAAATGCTTCCCAACAAGGTGTGAATAATTCCCTATCTTTTCTTACCTCCAGCGGCTCAAGTCCTTAATCGGAAAAGCTTTCAAGGCGCTTGTCACCTTGTTAGGGGATTACTTATTCCCACTGGTGTCCAGAAACAAAAGTTATATAATTCCGGTGCAGCCGGAACTGATATGAATCACGGTGGCAGTAGGGGGATTAATACTGCTCGATTGCAATTATTTTGATAGCTGGCAATCTATCAAACCCCGTTGAATCTCGCTCAACACCTGGGCTTCCAATTCACATTTCATCGCTAGCTGCGGTTTGGGTAAGTTGTTACCTTAATGGGTATGAGGAGAGGTTTGCCGTTTTGAAAATCTATTCGGTAATTAACTTTGCTCGTTCTTGAAGGACAGCAGAGGGCATCTTGTCTGCTATAGCGAGCAAACTGAGAATTAAACACAGAAGCTCCTTCAATATTGGTTTGAATCAAAGCGCCATCGCCTCTAGCACTCATTGACTTGGGGGAAATTGTCCCTGCAAAGACACCCCTTACGAAAACAAATCCTTGATAGCCCATAGGCCGGCACATTCCATCAAACCCTGTCAGCCCTTGAACGAGCGACACTCCCTCAACACTTAAGGTCTCGCCACGCACATTATACAAAGTCCATCCTGCCGCTCTCACGGCTCGCTCTTCTGGGTTAGAAGGGTTGCGAATTTGCTGCTGGCAACGCCCCATATTCATCGCATCGCTCTTTGGAGCATTCGGCACAGAAACTCCTGGTCGATTCCAATTCATCGGCACTTGTTGGTCGAGCCAGCTAGATGTTTGGCTCAAGACAGTTGTAGGTAACGCTAATAGAGAAAGTGCCAGCACTAAGCTAATTCGTGAGAAGAGTTGAGTTTTCATTTAAGATTTTCTCTAAATTTAATTAAAAAGATGCTAACATACTTTAGTTCTTACGAAATTAGCCCCCTCAAGAATCGGCTGCACAATAGCTCAACCAGTAATTGCAACAATTAAAATATTCCACCGTTCCTTCCTAATTCAATTTCCAATTTATCCCCAATACCTTCTTAATCTCGCCTACACGCTCAAAAAGCGCACTTTCCAACTCATGTCCTGCAACCCCGGCCTCTCATCAAAACACTCTGGATAAAACGTCACTTGATAAACTTTGCCTTGATAGCTTAACTGCCAAATTCGCGCATCTAACTTTTCAAGAAGTGTGCCTATCTGTTTTATAGCTAAAGAATTTGTTAGCATTTGCTCTATGTTTTTTTACAAATCAGCACAGGCGTTATTGCTCAATTCATCTCAAAAAATCAGCTTAAAGTCTATAGCCACTACCTGATTTTATGCCTGCCATTAAGATCATTTTTCTACAGGTGTCTAGTCCATTACTTCAATAAATTATTGCTAAGTCGGCAAAATATCGTGCCTTAGCAAAAGTTTTGAAGGTTGCCCAAGAAGCGAAGATTCCCAAGATTCTCTTAACGAATGCGTGAAAACTCAAAACTTAAATCGGCCCCCTTGCAACCAGGATTGGTAACTTACTTATAATTACCCCAAACAGCACAAAAGCTTATTATGCCGATGAACGTAGAGAAGCTCTTGAACGTGAAGAGGTCGGTGTCACGCTTGGAAATTCAGAAACTCATGGGCATCCAGGCCGGCATAAAGAAGAAAATGTACATCACCGTCCCCACCAACTTCATCGGCCTCACCAGCCTCCTCTCGATCACCGGCCCCACCGGCCTCACTAAAACCACCAACATTATCGGCATCATCGTCCGAACTCCGATCCCCCGGCACCGCCAGCATCCATAGACTTCACCGGCAGCATCGGCCCCATCGGAAGCATCGGCACCATCGGGAGAGAGCAAACTCATCGGCTTCACCGGCAGCACAAATGAATGAGCCGTTACTCCAGTAAGCGCGGAGTAGCCGATGGATGTAGGGGCCGGTGCATGAGCCAAGGTCTATTCAGCTTTCTGGGGATGTAGAACCGGCAACCGGAATCTACCTCTAAACTGGAAGCTCTACGAGATATTTGACTAAACGAATTTAAGCAACAAGACCCTCGCCAACCATAAATCCCTGCATGATTCATCGGCACTCCTGAATGCAATAAGGCCAGTCAACTTCCCTGCTCCTTTGGATGTAAGGGGGCCGGTGAATTTGTCAGCGTCCTTGGATGTAAGGGGGCCGGTGAATCTTCAGGAGCCGATAATACTCCAAGAGCCGGTGGTACTCGCTCGTGCCGGCGCATCTGTAAAGGCCGGTGTCACGCTCGTCCATGTTTTATCTCATGCCTATGGGCGCCGGCTCAAACAAAATAGAGATTACCGGCATCCCAGGCGGACAGTGGTCAAATAGCGTGTCCCACCGGCACAAACTAAAACATGGGCAAATTACGGCACCGGCAACCCAAACGAAAATCGGCCAAATCCCGTATTTCATCGGCCCCAAAAAACCCGAAGAAATCCCGTATTTCACCGGCCCCAAAAAACCCGAAAAAATCACGCAGCCCCCCAATTACTTCCGAATAATGCGATCAGCCACCGGCCCCGTTGAGTTTACGATCCGCAAGTTTTTCCACAGCCAACAAAAAATTCAAGCGCGATTCATCGGCATCAGTAGATTATTGCAGCGTCGGTGGAACTTCAAGGGGCCGGTGGATGGAGTGGTACAGGTAGATTTTTGGAGGCCGGTGTTACGCTTGGAAATTCTTAAACTCATGGCTATTGGGGGCCGGCACCAACGATCGGGTACACCACCGGCCTCCTCACCACCACTGGCCTCTCCGCGACCATCGGCACCATCGGCCTCCTCACCACCACCGACCTCCCCACTACCACCGGCCCCCCCGGCACCACCAGCGCCAACAACACCACGCTTGCTCACCGGCATCACCCACATCCAAAGACTTCACCGGCCTTATTGCCATCACCGACATCCAAAGACTTCGCCAACTTTAGCGATCTTCTTGTCACCACCGGCCAATATCGTATCCCACATACCACCAACTTCCCCAAAACCTTGAACCCACATTCCGCAGATGTGGGTTGGATTTTCTAGAATTAGTTAAAAAATGAAACCCCAAACGATTTCTTATTGAACTTGTAGAGTTTTAGAATCAGATTATATAGCAAATTTAGCGCCGATCAAGTAAAAAATGATGGGTATTATTTTCTACAAAAATAGCAATATTTATCTAACAATATTTATCCTTTATTTCCAAAATAAAGCCACAAATGATTGCAGGTAATAATTTGCAGCTTTATTGATGTATAATTTCATCCCCAATTAAATTTGCTTAAATATCTGCGGAATGTGCGTTTTAAATAGAGAATACAATCTTATTCAATATGAATATCTTTAGTTGCAATCTCTTGATTAACAGTTTTTTGCCAAGAGACTAAACCATTAATAGCTATTCCCAAAAGGAGTACGTAAAGCAGAGCAATAAACCGCACTCCTTTAACGTAATACAGCCCAATTCCTATCACATCAACTACAATCCAGTAACACCAACTTTCAACCCGCTTTTGAGTCATTAGCCACGTGGCAGTAAAACTCATAATTGTTGTCAGTGCATCCAAATAGGGAAAAGACGCTACTTCTGGAAACAAAGCAGGTAATAATATATTTATCCTACTCATAAAAGCACCAGTAGCTAAGGAAAGTCCGATTGTAATACCTAAATATAAAATCATGCTACGGCGAGAACTGTAGCGGAAATTTAGTATTTTATCTGTATATCGAGCGGATATATGCCAACGCCTCCAGCCATAAATACTTGTAATTAAATAATAAACTTGTTCAAGAGCATCTGAATAGAGACGAATTTGGTAAAATAGTGCCATATAAAGTATGACACTGATAATACCTACTGGCCAAGTCAGCATCCGCTTTTTAGCTACTAGCCAAGCTGACCACAAATAGAGCATAGTACCTATAAACTCTATATAACTCATGGGATATCCCCAGAGCGTAAAAGCAATATTGTTTACACTAAATAGTTTCAGCATTTTTTCAGTATAGTTTAGGTATGTTATTAAGTTTAACTTCTGTCTTACCTAAACAAATTCAGCAAGTTTTTATATTTGGAATACTTGTTTAAGATATCTTTTACATAGCGAACTCTAGTTTCTAAATCGCCTTGCAATAGAAAAAACGGAATTTTGCGAACAATTAAATCGCTAATAATTTGCTTTTGAAATATTTTTCGGTTTGCTTCTCCTGAACGATCCCAGGTATTTTCATAAGGAATATCTAGGTCGCAAACAAATACCAAATCGTAGCGAGAGCTTGCGCGATCGGCTAGTTCTACTAATTTCGGTGCTGCTTTATTGTGATAATATAAAGAAAACATATAAGTAGTAATTGCATTAGTATCTGTAAATAAATATTTGTTGGCTTGAGATAACAATGCTTCTTCTCGTTGCAAATGTCCTTCACCAATCTCTACCAATTGTTCTAAAGATAGTCTGCGATCAATCTGATGTTTTTCCCAATATTCCCTACCATACTCTGGCATCCAAACTGTGTGATATTCTTCTGCTAGTCGAGATGTAATGCTACTTTTCCCTGTAGAAGGTGCGCCCAAAAAAACTATATTACTAATTAAATCACGATAAACTAAAGGATGTAAATAATGGCGCAAAGCAAAGGGATTCTCTCTAATCTTTGTACCAGAAATAGGTATTATTTTGCGCTGCTCATCGATAAGACGATTAACCGCTCCCAAGGCTAAACTCATGTGTTCACCATAAAATTCGCTAGAGTAAAAATGGCTGATCCCTTTTATTTTTAGATTATTGATAATATAATTCTCATGCTTTTTCTTAATTTCTGGAGTATCACCTACTTCTGTCGGTCCGTCCCATGCTTCTATTACTTGAACTTTAGGATATATTCGTCGAATCCAATTTGAGCGAATATTTAGAGTAACATTAGTTGTTTCTGGGCAATCATAAATAACTACTATTACCTCATCCATCTCCGCTAATGCTGTCTCAATTAGCAACTGGTGTCCCTGGTGCAAAGGCGCAAACTTTCCCAGAGTTAGCCCTACTTTTTTAATCATTATTCATTAATATATATTTTAATTGAACTAAACTTGTATCAAAAGCTTTATTATGGTGCAAGCTTAACTTTTTCATGGAGAAAGGCGATCAATGTTAGCAAAGGAATTTTTGTAGCCATAATCAGAATCGGTGAATAACCAATTTACATCTCCACAGAAGTCTTACCCCGTCCAGCTAAATCTTTAAAGATACGGTACCGCAAAATCCGCCGTATGGCAAACTTTGAGACTGGTCGAATCAATAAAGCTGATGCCGCTACATTGGCCAAAACAATGTTTCAGGTACACACATAGCGGCAGCAAGGTTGATGGTATCCATTCCACGAATCTTTGATAGCTAGGTAGCCTTGGAAACTCTGTTCGCCAGTACACACATACATGGTCTAGGTAGTAATGCTTGAAGTTGCGATAGTGATTTTGATGAAAAGCAACCATTATTGTCATCACCTCACTGGGGCATAAACTTCGCTCTCGCTTCCTCCTCTTAAGGTCATGCTTCAGTAGCGTTTGCTGCCACTGCCCTTCAAATTTTTGGCAGAAGTCATCTATTTGGCCAAACAAAGCATCTAAACTGGGCATAGGACGGGGGTTGCTGAATGTTTGTGTATATTTTTCAGCTTACTTCCCCTCTTCATTTCTTGGCAGCTTTTCCATCCCTCTCTATCCAGAATCTCCCATTCTTCTGTTGCAGGCCAACAGCTTTAGCTGAATCTGCCTCTGGGTTTCTGAGCCAGCCTTGCTTATCCCGAACTGAGGTTAAATTATCGGCAAACCAGGCAGACCGCGACCAATATCATCTCCCACCGGCATCGAACAAAAACATGAACAAATTATGGCACCGGCACTCCGAAGTCAGTTCGCTCTTACAAATGCAGACCACCGACACCAGGGGATGTCACAGATCCAGTTTCTGTAGAGGAGCCAGGGGTTATCGGAGGATCGGTGGTTGTTTTGGGGCCAGGGTTTTTTATGATGCTGGTGGATTTTTTTGTGCCTGTGAATTTTGCTCGTGTGGGTGGAGGTAGAACCGGCCCTTCCATTGGCGAACTAGAAGCCGAACCTAACCTTTGAGCCACCAGTATTGAATGGCTCAAGAGCCAACTCCAAGACGATTTGGATACACCGGCACCGATGGATGTTACGAGATAAAAAAAGTCTGTAAAAATAGAGGGTCTGGCTGGAATTTTGATTCACCGGCCTTGATAGATGTTATGAGGCCGGGGGATATTGCAAAGTTAGTACATACTCAGGTGCAGATGGATATAGAAGGGGCCGGCTTTTCTATAAGGCTCACTTGCTCTTTTTGGGGTCGGTGGATGTCCGGGGGCCGGTGGGTTTTTTTGGGGTGGTGGATGTTGAGGGGCCGATGGGTTTTGAGGGGCTGGTGTTACTCCAAGTGCCGGGGGGACTCCTGGCGCCGGTGGAACTTTAAGGGCCGGTGAGACTCCTGGGGCCGGTGGGAATCTTGGGGCCGGTGGTTTTTGAGAACTCGGCTTTTGCGCTGAGACTGGTGGATGCTTGAGGGCCCGTAGTAGTTCGGGGGCCGCTGAATTTTGAGAACTTGGCTTTCCCGCTGAGACTGGTGGATGCCAGAGAGCCGGTGGTTTTTGAAAACTCGGCTTTTGCGCTAAGACTGGTGGATGCCAGAGAGCCGGTGAATGTTGCAGGGCCAGTAAATTAAGAGATGCTTATGGATGCTGGAGAGCCAGTGGATGCTATAGGAGTGGTCGATTTAGTACGACGGGTATATGAAGTAGCCAAAAAGACGATGAAAGAACAGCAACATTGGATGCTAATATCAAATTTAGAATAGAACTAAAGCAAGCTGATATGCCAGGAAGAATTGACAGCCTAATGAGTTCCTTTAAAGGAAGTATATCCACCTCCTCCAAAGCAAAATTAAATGCCATCTCCCTAGAATAAAGCTCTTCCTTGGTTTTCAATTAACAACTAGCTTATTCCTCACAAAGACCGCATTGCTAAATTAGCAATTACCCATAAGGATTAAAAATGCTTACAGCCTCACAAAATCTCCAACCTTCTCCTGGTATGCCTTGTCCCGAATGTGGTTTTTTTATTGAAATGTCTATCGAAAGTTTGCTCTATAAACCCGGCTTCACCTGCCCTGGATGTCTGCTAGAGATATCACTCGATCGCCCAAGTTCTCAACAGGCTTTAGAATTGTTACAAAAAGTTCATTTAGCCAAAGAAAATGGAGAAAAAGCTAAAAACTTTGATCGGTAAAGTTAAAATAACTTAAACTTATAAAGCACTGAATGCTTTGTGTAGTGAAGGAGCCGCAGGATGTTTGCTCTTTCGGTAGATGCAGAACCGGCCAACGAAATCATTTTTCAACTAAAAACCAGGGGGTTGTCATCCTTCTGGTTTTCACCCCATCAGGTGATTACATTTAAAGGATTGGTGGAAAAATATACTAATAGTAAGCTGAAATTAAGGCGTTGCTACTCAACGTGGTTAGCGATAAGTGTAACCTCGCATCGGCTATCTAAAGTACAAAAACATTGATTATTCAATTGCATCCGGTAGTTCATCTTCCACAAACCACAAGCGAGGATATCGATACGCGGCAATAGTGATCAGGAGGACGGGAATTTCCATTGTAATAAATAGCAAACCAACGCCGCGACCAGGCCCTACACCAATAATTTGTCCAATGCTTCCTGCCAATAAACCGTTAGTCGCCATTAGAGGTTCAAAAATGCGTTCCGCAAGAGGGCCAGCAACAAGATAAGCGACGGGAATACATGACCAACAAATCATTTGGATGGTGGCAAAAACTCGGCCTTGAATATCGGGATGAACTTTTCGCAGATAAATAGCATTGCACCAACCATTCACGAGCGGTAAGCTGAAGAATAAGATAAAGTTAGCAACTGCGAAAAGTGCAGCATCTGTGCGTAACCCAAATGCAAAAATGCACAGGTGAGCC
The DNA here is from genome assembly GCF_025370775.1 of Ancylothrix sp. D3o. Classification (NCBI taxonomy): domain Bacteria; kingdom Bacillati; phylum Cyanobacteriota; class Cyanophyceae; order Oscillatoriales; family Microcoleaceae; genus Ancylothrix; species Ancylothrix sp. D3o. Next base: position 26,757 of record NZ_JAMXEX010000019.1, read on the forward strand.
AGGAGATCGAAAGCAAATATACCCCGAATTAAAGGTTTTGGCCCCCCCCAAATACTCATCGCTAGACTACCCAATAGCATCCCCGCACCGCCGATAGATTGAATCGTTCCCAAAACGGCAACGGAAGCAAAAGAAAGTACCAGGGGAGTCAGTAAAACTTCAACTAATCCGGCAACAAAGTTGTCCAGTGCGAATAGAATCAGCAGTATTAACAGTCCAGGGCGAGTGTAAATGTAAGTCCAGCCTTCAATTGCTTCGCGCCAGAGTGAAGGGTTTTCATCTGGGGAAACAGTAGCAGTTTTAACATGAGGAAAACGAACGAGTAACAGAGTGCTTACAGCAAAGAGGAAGGTGGCAAAATCAATTAAAATAATCCCTTGAAGCTGGATGATGCCGAGTAAGACTCCAGCTAGCAGGGGTGAAATTAGCTGGGCGCACGCTTCTGCTGATTGCACCATCCCACTCGCACGGGGGATAAATTCCTTCGGGACTAATGAAGAGGTCGAAGCGGTGTAAGCAGGTAACTGAAATGCTTTGCAGATGGAACTGAGGCTGACAGCAAGGTAGATATGCCAGATTTGAAGGTTTCCAGTGGCGAGTAATAAGGCGATCGCCACTGTTGTTATCCCCGCACCAAAGTCAGATACAATCATGCACTTGCGTCGGTTCCAACGGTCTACTAAAGCCCCCGCTACGGTCGAAATCAGGATACTCGGTAGCAGAGCAAATAGCAAAATCAGAGAGAATTGGGTGACTGAACCTGTACGTTGGTACACCCACACGCCCAATGCAAAGCTTGTTAGACCCGACCCAATCAAGGATATTAGTTGTCCGAACCAGACGAGGTAAAAAACGCGCATTTTGCCGAAGGTAGAAGATTTTTTCATTCGACACCTTCTCTATACTTTTCTTCAAATTGCTCAAATGCACCAATCTTTATTTCTGGTGATTCGACGAGTTTTTGCAAAATTTCTTGATAATAGTTAAAAAACCGTTTGATAGTTTCACTGCCAAATAAATCTGTGTTGTAAAAAGCATAAATTTCGATAGTTTTAGATCCCTCTGAAGCAGAATAAATATAAAGTTCTAGGGGAATTTCTTCATCCCACAGTTTGTCTTTGTCCGAATCCAGTACAAGTTCTGATACAAACCTTTCCTCAGAACTTTTTATGGGAGGAACTATAGTAACGCTAGCCGAGAAGGTCAATTCTCTCTTAGTTTTGACAGTTTCAATGACTTGTTGTAAAGGAATCTCCTTGTTTGCAATCGCTTCATTAAGTGTTTCTCGAACCTGATCTAAAAGAGTTACTCCTGTTTGTTCGTCATTAAGCTGTGATTGTAAAATTATGTCATTAATAAAGCAACCGAGCATTGTTTCAAGTTCTGGAATGCTGCGATTGCCAATGGTCGCCACTATCAGAATTTCGTTTTGTCTGTGATATTTGAATAACAGGAGAGTCAAAGCAGTAAGGAGAATGGTAGACGGGGTAACGCTTTGAGAACGGCTCAAGCCTTCAAGGGCTATGACTAGATCTTCTCTTAAGGTTAAAGAGTAGGAAGAAGCGCGATCGCTATTAGAATTAAGTCTTGATTCTCGCTCAGGCTTGTATTCTGGTTGTTGTAAAGAAACAGCTAGTTTTTCCACCCAATAGTTAAGTTGCCGAGCCAAAACTTCTTCATTAAACCGTTGACGTTGCCAGAGAGTAAAATCAGCGTATTGCAGTGGTAGTTCAGGTAAGGGCGAAGGTAAGCCATTTGAGAAAGCGGTATAAAGCGTTTGTAACTCTTGCACAAAGATGCCGATTGACCAGCCATCGGTGATGATATGGTGCATCGGTATTAGCAGCCAATGCTCTTGAGAAGACAATCGCACCAGTGTTGTCTTAATTAAGGGGCCATGAGCTAAGTCAAAGTGGTAGTTCATCTCTCGTTCAGAGAAATGAAGTGCTTCAGTTTCTCGCTTTGCCGAAGGTAAATTTTGTAAGTCTACTATTTTTAAAGGGAGAGTCAGTTCTGGGGCAATTACCTGCACAGGTTGACCTTTCACCATAGGAAAAGTAGTCCGCAAGCTTTCGTGGCGACGGATAATTTCGTTGATGCTTTTTTCCAATGCTTCTGAAGAAACCTTGAAAGTCAACCGTAAAGCAACACCACTGTTGCAGGCACAACTATGCGGATTTAATTGCTGAACGTGCCAGATATACTCTTGTTGAATAGAGAGTGGCAGATGCCCTTCTCGTGTTGTAGGGACAAGAGGTGGTAAGCTCTGGGACGCAATGCTATAGTCCGATAGCTCTTGTAATGCCGTAGTATACTCAGTTTCCAGTATCTGGCACAGGGAAGCAATGGTAGGTGCTTCAAATAAATAGCGTAGGGGAAGTTCAATCGCAAAAACTTGTCTGATGCGCGAGATAATTTGAGTTGCCAGCAGAGAGTGTCCACCCAATTCAAAGAAGTTGTCGTTGATACCAACTCTTTTTAATCCCAGGACTTCAGCCCAGATAGCAGCCATTTTTGTTTCAGTCGGGGTGCCAGGGGCGACAAATTGGTCTTCCTGTTCATTGTGAAAGTTATCTGGTAGGGGTAAGGCGCGACGGTCTATTTTACCGTTGGGTGTCAGGGGTAGTGCTTTCATCAGCACAAATGCGCTCGGTATCATGTAATCAGGTAGCTTTTGTTTCAGGTAGTGGCGCAGGTTCCGAGTCACAGTGCGCTGTAAAGTTTTCCACAAGTCTTGAGTGTCCAACTGATAATCTACGCTTCGGTCAATTTGAGCCTGTTCGCTGGGTGTAAGATGAAAGCGAATCCCAGCCTGTGGTGGACGTGACCAAACTACTGACCCAGAAAGCCAGCGAAGTTCGCTCTCTCCAGGTAGTTGCAGATGCACGCGGACACTCTTACCTGGCTCGGTAGCTGGCATCTCCACCAAACCAACGCCGCCAGTGGAGATATCCTGTGTGTGGATTGTGATGATGTTACCGTTTAGTTCTAGTTGGCATTCACTGTGATAAGGGACACGTTCTGGAATCAGGTTAGAAACTAGATAAGCTACTATGCGCTTGTTCCCAGGTGCATCTTCTCGGTCAATGACTGTGATGGAGCGCACGTTCGGGTGTTTTGCCAGTACCGCCTCAATTTCTCCCAGTTCAATGCGAAAACCGCGAACCTTCACTTGCTCATCTATCCGACCAAGATATTCGATATTGCCGTCGGGCAGATAGCGAACTTGATCTCCAGTTTTATAAAGGCGTTCAGTGGCAGAGTCACTGAAGGGGTTGGGAATGAATCGCTCATCGGTTAACTCAGGACGATTGAGATACCCCCGTGCCAAACCAGCACCACCGATGTGCAACTCACCCGGTACGCCTATCGGTACAGGCTGTCCGTTCCGATCTAAGATGTAGGTACAGACATTCCCAAGAGGACGACCGATGGGCAACTCCCTCAATGCCGTATCGTCTGCTGATAACTCGTATATGGTAGCTCCTATAGTCGCTTCTGTTGGGCCGTAATTATTCAATAGGCGTACTTGTTGTCCTACACATTCAAACCAGGTTTTCAGTCGTTCTGGCAGTGCTTTTTCTCCCCCAAGAATGACCAAACGTAAAGAAGGAGGTAATGCAAGAGTTTTTTGGCTTAAGAAAGCAGTCAATTCATGCCAGTAGGCTGTGGGCAAAGCCATTACACTTATTTCCCAGTTCTGGCATTTCTGCAAAAATCCCTCAAAAGAATCCAGCATTGTATCGGTACGCAATACCAGTGTTGCACCCGATGCCAAGCTGGTATAAATTTCTTCGGCACTGACATCAAAACTAATTGAGGAGAATTGCAGAATGCGATCTGACTTCTCTATTTGATATTCAGTGATCGCAACCGTCGTGTAATTGACTAGGGATTTGTGTTCGATTAAAACGCCTTTAGGTTTTCCAGTAGATCCTGATGTGTAAATAACGTAAGCTAAATTTTCAGGCTGTACTTCGCTTGAAGGATTTTCTTGACTGTGTAAAGATATTTCTTCCCAACCAGAATCTAAGCAGACAAGACGAGCCGAATTAGGAGGAAGTTTCTCAACTAGCTTCTGTTGGGTGAGTAGCACTGGTACAGAAGAATCTTCTAGCATAAAAGCCAAACGTTCTTTTGGATATGCTGGGTCGAGTGGAACGTAAGCAGCGCCTGCTTTCAAGATGCCCAACAAACCAATTATCATTTCAAGCGATCGCTCTACACAAATTCCCACTAAAACTTCAGGTTTTACCCTTAAAGTTTGCAAATAATGTGCTAACTGATTGGCTTTTACATTCAATTCTCGATAAGTCAGTTGTTCCTCTTCAAAAACCACCGACACAGCATCAGGAATTAATTCCACTTGTTTTTCAAACAATTGATGGATGCACTTATCTTGAGGATAATATTTCTGAGTATGATTCCACTCTATTAACAACTGATGCTCTTGGGTTTTATTCAGTAAAGGTAACTCTAAAATTGGCGTTTTGGGATTTGCAACAATTTCTGATAATAAGGTTTGTAAATAATTTGTCATTCGAGCGATAGTTGACCCATCAAACAAGTCAGTATTGTATTCCCATTGCCCAAGAAAACCATCATTAGTATTCTGGAACGATAAATCTAAATCAAACTTAGCGTAGTTAGTTTCTCCTATCAATCGGCTGAATTCTAATGCAGGTAAAGAGAAGTTAGATATCTGCTCATTTTCAACCCCAAACATGACCTGAAATACAGGGGAATGACTTAAAGAACGCTCTGGTTGCAATACTTCTACTACCTCCTCAAACGGCATATCTTGATGAGCGTATGCTTCCAATGTCACTTCCCTGACTTGACTTACTAACTCTTCAAAACTGGGATTTAAGGATAAATTAGTTCGCAGAGCTAAAGTATTGACAAAAAAGCCAATTAACCCTTCGACTTCCCGATAATGACGATTGGCAATCGGTGAACCTACGACAATATCATCTTGACCTGATAAGCGATAGAGCAAAGTTTGAAATGCGGCTAAAAGCAACATAAATGGGGTGACACCCATGCGATGAGAAAGTGAAATAATCGCTTCACTGAGTTCTACAGAAAGTTGAAAAGATTGCTGTGCGCCACGATAAGTTTGAATCGCTGGTCTGGGTCGATCTGTAGGTAATTCTAATAAAGTAGGAACATCTTTGAGTTGTTGTTGCCAGTAATTAAGCTGTGTTTGGAATATTTCACCCGTAAACCAGTTTCGTTGCCAAACAGCAAAGTCAGCATATTGTATCGGTAATTCGGGTAAGGTTGGAGTTTGATGATTACACAATGCTGTATAGATAATGCTTAATTCCCGTTCCAGAATCTCCATTGACCACCCATCAGCAATAATATGATGTAAAACTAAGACTAAGATATAATCTTGTTCACCTAATTTAAGTAAAGAGCTTCTGAGTAACGGTTCTTCCTGGAGGTTGAAAGGTTGATTGGCTAACTCATTAGCTAATCTTTGAGCTTCAGCTTCTCTCTCCTCTTCAGATAAATTTACCAATTCTCTAATCGGTAATTTCAATTGAAAATTTGCCTGAATAATTTGAACGGGTCTTCCATCCCTGGCTATAAAGTTGGTGCGTAAGCTTTCGTGACGGTGAATAATTTCATTGAAACTGTTCTCTAAAACCTCAATATTAAGTTGACCTTTTAAACGAAAAATGTGGGGAATGTTGTAAAAGGAACTTTCCGGTTGTAGTTGGTCGAGGAACCACAATCTAGATTGAGCAAAGGATAAGGGGATTTCGGTATTGCGGTCACGGGGTAATATGGGCGTTATTTGTACAGATTGTTCGCCCAAGAGTAATATTTGAATGCGTTCTCCTAGTTCGACAATTGTGGGGAATTCAAATACATGGCGTAAGGGGATTTCCACACCAAAACTTGTGCCAATTTTAGAAATTATTTGAGTCGCTAATAAGGAATGGCCTCCCAAGGTAAAGAAATTATCGTTAATACCTATTTGTTTTATTCCCAGCACTTCTGCCCAAATGTTGACTAATATTTCTTCTATGGGAGTGTGTGGAGCTACAAAAGTTAATTCGAGTTCGGAACGAATAGATGGGGTAGGTAGGGCGCGACGGTCAATTTTTCCACTGGGAGTTAAGGGGAGGTGTTCCAGTCTAACAAAAGCACTGGGTATCATGTAATCAGGGAGTTGCTTTTTGAGGAAATGACGCAGTTCGCTAATGCTGAGCGATACTTCTGTTTGGGATACCAGATAAGCAACTAATTGTTGGTTGCCTGTGGTATTTTCCAGGGCAATTACTGCGGTTTCTTTTATAGCTGGGTGTTGAGCTAATAATGCCTCAATTTCGCCTAGTTCAATGCGAAAACCACGAATTTTAACTTGATTGTCGATGCGGCCAAGATATTCGATGTTGCCGTCTGTTAGATAACGGGCTAGGTCGCCTGTTTTGTAGAGGCGAGAAGAGGGTTCATTGCTAAAAGAGTTGAAGATAAATTTCTCATCGGTCAGTTCTGGACGGTTGAGGTAGCCTTTTGCTAGTCCCACACCAGCAATATGCAATTCCCCAGGAACCCCGATGGGAACGGGTTGGAGATAGCGATCGAGAATATAGATTTGCGTGTTGTCAATTGGTCGTCCAATTGATAGCACTCCAGTACCTTTAAAACATCGCGCAATAGTAGCGCAGACAGTAGATTCAGTTGGGCCGTAGAGATTGAAAAAACGCCGTCCATTTGCCCATCTTTCCACCAAAGAAGGAGGACACTCCTCTCCTCCTACGACAATATTCTCTAAATCGGGTAATTCCTCATCAGGCAAAACCGCAAGCACAGATGGCACAAAGTTAGCATGGGTGATTTTTTGCTCCTTCAATAGCTGGAGCAACGCTGGCCCTGGTTGCAATTCTTCTCGCGTTCCCAGACAGAGCTTACCCCCCGCACAAAGAGCCATGATAATTTCCCAGATAGAAGCGTCAAAGCTAATGGAAGCAAACTGGAGAACACGGCTATCTGGTCGCACGTTAAATAGCTTGATTTGTAATTGAACTAGATTGGACAATCCTTGATGAGCGACGAGAACTCCTTTAGGTTTTCCGGTTGAGCCAGAGGTATAAATGACATAAGCTAAGTTCTCAGGTGTTACTTCGGTAATGGGAGTAAGTTTACTTCTATGAGAAATTTCTTCCCAATCAGAATCTAAGCAGACTACCTGTGCTTGATGCTCTGGTAACGAGGCGACCAGTTTTTGTTGAGTCAGTAAAACTGGCAGCCCTGAATCATCGAGCATATAGGCGATGCGCTCTGGCGGGTAGGCAGGGTCTATGGGGACGTAAGCGCCTCCAGCTTTGAGGACGCCTAATATTCCTACGATCGTATCAAAGGAACGTTCAACGCAGATGCCTACCAAAACTTCAGGTTTTACACCTAGCGATTCGCTACGCGACAGCTTCGCTGAACGCAGATAGTGAGCCAACTGATTCGCTTTTGCATTCAACTCTCGATAGGTGAGTTGTTCTCCTTCAAACACTACTGCCACAGCGTCAGGACTTAGCTCAACCTGCTCTTCAAATAACTGATGGATACACTTATCAAAGGGATACTCAGCCCATGTATTGTTCCACTCAACTAATAGCTGATGTCTTTCCGACTCGGTAAGCAAAGGTAATTCAGAAATCGGCTGTTCTGGATTGGCTACAGATCCTACTAATAATGTTTGGAAATGCCCCGCCATTCTCTCAATGGTTGCCGCCTCAAACAAATCTGTATTGTAAACCCAATTAAGAACTAACGAACCAGCTTGATTCAATATCATTAAATCTAAATCCAAACCCGCTCCCCTCTGACCCATTGTCAAGGTTTCAATTTCTAATTCAGAAACTCCAGAGGACTGAGCTAAAGTATTGCGTCTTAATTCATTAAACGTAAAAGATACTTGAAAAATAGGGGATATACTCGGATCTCTTTCTACATTTAATTTTTCTACTAATAAAGGGAACGGATAAGTAGAATTTGACAATGCCTCCAATACTGTTTGACGCATTCTCGCTAAAAACTCTTTAAACGTTGGATTACCAGAAACATCCCCACGCACAACAACTGGATTGGTAAAATAGCCAACTATTCCTTCAAACTCAGCGCGATCGCGTCCTAATGTAGGAGTTCCTAACAAGATATCTTTTTGACCTGTATAGCGGTAAAGCAAGACCTGAAATACTGCCATTAAGGTCGTGTAAAGCGTTGTTCCTTCTGCTTTTGCCAATGCCTTTAATTGCTGAACCAGTTTTTCATCCAAGTTAACAGTATATTTAGCACCTGCATAAGTCTGCACTGGCGGTCTTTTCCTATCTATAGGAAGGTCTAAAATTGGTAACTCTCCAGCTAATTTTGAGTGCCAATAGCCCCACAAACGTTCTCCTTCTACACTTTCTAGCTTTTGTTGCAGCCAGTTGGTGTAATCAGTATATGAGAGACAAGGCGGTAGACAGTTAGGAGAGAAGTTCTGACCTTTTTGAACTATTTCTTTATATAAAATCCGAAATTCTTGTATTAGTAAATCGAAAGACCAGAAATCAAAGGCAATGTGATGAACAACCAGCAGCAAGATATATTCTTGAGGCGATCGCGCATATAGGCTAAGACGCAATATCGGCCCATCTTCCAAGTCAAAAGGTCGATCTGCTTCTGCTAGTATCTGCCTATTAAAATTATCCTCACTGCAACTAACCGCATCTATAAGCGGAATATCAACCTTTGTGTCTTTTAAAACTTGCACTGGTTGACCGTTATAAGTCTTATAAACCGTCCGCAGAATTGGATGACGTTCTAATAAAATCTGCCAAGTAAGATTTAATTTATTAATGTCTACAACCGAACCTATCCGTACAGTAGCGTACAGATTATAAGCAACACTATCAGGCGCAATTTCATAAAGAACCCATAGTGCTTTTTGACCGTGAGATAAAGGTTGGAACGACGATTTTTCCGGTGTTGCTACCAAACGCAGTTGCTCTATAATTTCCGCTTTATGCTGACGCAAAATATCTAATATTGTGGGCGTTAAAACGCCTTGAGGAGCGCGATAGCGTAGATTCTCATCTTCAACCCACAGTTGGATGCCCTTTTTAGATAAATCGTTTAATAATTCAGTGACGATCATAGCGTTATTTCCTCCCATATTTCAATTTGCCGGTTTTTTGAAAAATTTTTTGTTATTATCAAAGTATTCCTTCCTCCCATATTCCAACGCTGTCTATTTCTTTATTATGGTAAAAACTATGTGTAGTCATAAGTTCTGCCGTGAGTTCTTCTGTTATATGAGAAGCTAAACCATCTATGCTAATATCCTTTAAGAATGTCACCAATGGGATTGAAACTTTTAGGCTCATTTCCAATTTACCCTTTAAATCTACTGCCATTAAAGATTCCAGTCCCAACTGATTCAATTTTTGTTCTGCTGTCAATTCAGATAACGATATTTTCAAAACTTGCGCCAATTCTTTATGCAGATAAGATTGCAAAGCAATCTGTCGTTCTTCTGGAGAAAGCACGCTCAGGAATTCGCGGCTCATCCCTTCTTTTCGCGCATTTTCTTGTACCAGTGTTTGTAATTTTTCTGAAGATCGTAATTCAGAGCGCAGAATTTTTTTAAGAACTTTCCCAGTAGGATTCTTGGGAATTGAGTCTACAAATTTAACATGATGAGGGACTTTATAAGCAGCCATTCTTTGAGAACAAAATTCAATAATCTGTCCTTCTGTAATTTGATACCCATCTTTCAAAATAACGTTAGCTGTAACAATCTCAAATCCTGCATCTAGCACCCCGTAAACAGCTACTTCAGCAATGGCTGGATGTTGATAAATGACATTTTCCACTTCAGTCGGATAAACTTTTAATCCGAAAACGTTAATCATGTCTTTAACACGATCCACAATGTAGAAAAATCCCTCCTCATCCATCCGTCCAATATCGCCTGTATAAAACCAACCGTTTTTTATCGCTTCTTGGGTTTCAAAAGGGCGATTCCAATAGCCAAGCATGACATTTGACCCTTTAATAACAATTTCCCCCAACTCGCCTGGAGAAACTTGATGACCTTTACTATCAACAATTTTCATTTCTACATTTTCAATAGGAGTGCCAATTGAACCGAGTTTATATTTTAGGTCGTGATTGTAGCTAGCAAAAGGTGATGTTTCAGTTAAACCGTAGCCTTCATAAATGACAAAGCCGTACTTATCTTGCCAATTTTGTGCAACTTCAATTGGCATAGGTGCTGCTGCTGAAAAGTAATAACGCACGCTTGTTATGTCGTAGCTAGAGGTGTCCGTATTCAGCATTTTTATGAATACAGTCGGGACACCAAAAAACATCGTTACTTTACGATCGGCGATAATTTGCAAAATTTCTTCGAGGTCAAAGCGACGGTGCAAGATAATAGTTGCACAAGCATTCAACCCACTATTGAGAATGGCGTTTTGGCCAAAGCAATGAAACAGAGGTAAGAAAAGTAGCAACCGATCGTTTTGAGAAATCTGGTAACACCGATCAGCCGAGTAAATATTAGAAACTATATTTCCGTGAGAAAGAGTCGCTCCTTTAGGAAAGCCAGTTGTTCCTGATGTGTAGAGGATACAAGCTGGAGCGTGGCTATCCATTTCCACAGATCGCGCTTCTTCTGAAGCATTTTCCATTAGTTGCGATAAACTAATTCCTTTATGAGCTTTACCTTCAGCAATCAAAATGTGTTGAAGTTCGGGTAAGTCTGCTTTTTGTATTTCCTCGCTTTGTAACTCAGTTGTAACGATCGCTTTAGCTGCACAGTCATTGAGAATATAGCTGACTTCAGCACTTTTAAGGGTTACATTAACGGAAACAGCAATCCCACCGATTTTGAGAATGGCTAGATAGGAAATAACGAATTCGGGAATATTCGGTAAAAATAAAGCTACGCGATCGCCTCTATGAATCCCCAAGTCACGTAATCCATTGGCTACTCGATTAGTGAGTCGATCGAGTTGTTTGTAAGTATAGGATTTATCTTCAAAAACCAGAGCAATTTTATCAGGAAATAGGGAGCGGCCCCGTTCTATATGATGAGCAATATTCATAGAGCTTTCATCCTTACTTAAAGCTAGACAAAATTTGATAAACGGCAGTAACAATCTTGCCCCCAGAGGCGATATCAGCCGCAATTTGGGCAATGTGTAAGTCTAGCGATTGTTCGTGGTCATTCCAAATGTAAGGACGGTCAGCAGAAGGAGGGCATCCTAGTACGTTCCGCACTGCCATATATAACTCTCTGGTTGCAGGCGAAAGAGTCTCGCGGGCATCGTAGTGTTCGGCAATTGTATATGTGCGTAAATCAACAGCTTGCACCCCAAACATGAGAGCGATCGCCATATATCGTTGGAAAATGTCTACGCTTGTTCGGGCTAAATTAGCAGAAGCAAACCCTTGGCTATTAATATTTTGGTTATATTGTTCGGCGTGGGTCGGAAATCTGTCGGCTATAGAATTTCCGTAAAATGTTAACAATGGCATAATTGAGTTGCCAGCGATTTGTAGACCTTTTAGCCCCATATTGACAATTCTTTGTGGATTCCCTACTAACGATGGTGGTAATCCATTATTAAATTCTGGAGCAACAAGAGAGGCAATTTGTACATCCAAATGCTTGGCTAATAAACCGATGTAGTACCGCAACCGATCCATTCCGACACCAATATATTGACCCAAAAAATTACCACCGTGATAGCTAGCTTGGTTTTCTACATCTATTAGCGGGTTATCAGTAGCCGAGTTAATTTCTACTTCAATTTGTTTTTGAATTTCTGCAATCCCATCTACAATCGGCCCCATGTACTGTGGTAAGCAGCGCAGTGAATAGCGGTCTTGGATGGGATGAGAGCCACGATCATGGTGAGAACCATCTAATTCTTCCCTAATCAGCCGCGAACCTAAGAGCAAGTCGAGCATTTGGTTGGCAGCCCAGAGTTGACCAGGATGGGGTTTTAGCTTATGGATAAAGGGGTGAAAGGATTGATTAGTACCATTTAAACCTTGGATAGCTAGGGCATGGACACCCATTGATAGTGCTAATAAAACTTTAGTATCATAAACGCAATTGGTGGCAATACCTGTCATTACTGAGGTGCCATTTACCATTGCTAAACCTTCTTTAGGAAGTAACTGCAATCGCTCTAAACCGAGAAGTTCGAGGGCTGTCAGTGCATCCAGTTCTTTTCCATTAAAGTCTACGGTATAGCTTGCATCTAAACCAATTAACGCTCCTGTAATGTAGGACAATGGCACCAAATCTCCACTTGCACCAATTGAACCGAATTCATACACATGGGGGGTGACCCCTGCATTGAGGAACTTTGCCATGCGATCGAGCAGTTCGAGCCGAATGCCTGATGCCCCCTGCAAATGCGAATTGAGCCGCAAAAGCATAGCTGCGCGGGTATCCGCTAGAGGCAACCTTTTTCCTGTTCCTGACTTGAGGAACCATATCAAGTTGTTTTGCAGCAGTGCCGCACATTCGCGTGAGATCGGAACATTTGCCATACCGCCAAAGCCACTGGTGACACCGTAAATAGGCTGACCCGATTCCACAGCATCCTGAATGTAGTCACAGGATGCTTGTACGCCGCCCAGAATATCAGGCGCATCAGTGATGCGTACCTGTACACCGTGACGCGCTACACTAACTACTTCGTTTATAGTCAGAGAGCGATCGCCCACTACTAGGGGTTGCTCGGAATTTTCCAAACAGACTTCTTCCAAAGGCATTTTCATACCAACCATGCGTTTAAACCTACCTGCTGTTGGACAATGAACTGTCGAGTTGCATTGGACATGGAGCTTTTGCCTCTGAGTGCTAGATGTAGAATTGAACAACGGTAGTAAATGCTACTGATTGTGTCCTGGATAGCCGAGCGATCGTCCTAACAGGATATAATCGCTTTCACTTCCCGTCCGCTTCTGACTACTGGATAGACCTTTGCCAAAGCGATCAGTACGGGCCAACCTAACCCCTTAGCATCCGACCCCTATCAAAAAAGGGATCTAACCTGAGTTCGACAGCCTCCACACACCTGTCCAAAGAGGTATTTACATTTTCAGCTTGTTATCCTTCTCTAGGATGCCGATTTTTTTTACAGTTGTCACTATCGTTTTGTAAAGACTTGGTAAAGCTTAGCCGATCTTCTATAAAGCTCAAAGCACGTCCTGCCACTTTTTATACGTCAAACTGCTTCCGTGCAGAGCTTTTCCACTTGTAGAGGAAAAGTACAGTTATTGCTTTGTCAAGCTAGAACACTCTGCACGAAAGCTCTTTAGGACACAATCCCGTATTTGGGTTGAATTTCCTTCATAACTTACGCAGCTATTTTATATACAGTGTCTGGATGGGGACACTGGCGCTAACTTGCTTTACTGATAGAGGGGTTGCGTAACTCTTCTCCTTCATATTTGCTCAACCAAGCTATACCAAGTCTTTACAAAACGATAGTGACAGTCACGAAAGAGAAAAGGTAAATTAGAATAGAACTATTGAAAAGACAACCCTCTAATGAGGGACATATAGGTGCTGCTAAATTCACTGTAAATACCTAGTTAGATAGATGCCTGGATACTTATGTTGAAAAGCTACGCCCCGCATTGCCCTATAACTTGCCACCTAGCTCAAAATTTGCCGCTGGCTACCCATGCAGTTGACCTCACTTCTAAGCTTCTGTGTTGTTCGCTTACACTACGTCCGCACAAAAGCTTGTGATTAGTTACCCGGTGCTATGCCAGCGTTTTTTGAAAAATTTAATCGCTAGTCGTAAAAATTACTATTTTGGTGGATAAACAAGATGCCAACACTTCCCTTAATCATTTCTGACGAAACTCTCCGAGATGGCGAACAGCAAGCAGGGCTTTTCTTCCCTTACGAAACTAAAAAAACTTTAGCTAACCTCATCAGCCAAACCGGAGTCCACCAAATAGACATAATGCCAGCAGTTCACGAAACAGAAGAACATTTACTAAAAACCTTAGTGGCAGAAGGTAATAGGAGTATTATGATAGCTGCCACAATGATAGGCAAACAATTTATCGACCAGGCTATTGCCTGCGGAGTAGAACGAATAATTCTCTTCTATGCCGTTTCAGACCGTCTTTTACTTTCAAGAGATACAGAGGTTCGCAATTTAATAGCACCCCCAGAAAAAATAGAAGAGAACAATCTCTCTAATGAACTTGTCCGCCACGTCCGCGAGAATATGATTAACAAAGTTTTGGAAAATCTACGCTACGCGACAAGTCCAGAAATTGGTTTAAAAGTAGAGTTTGCCGCCGAAGATGCCAGCCGCGCCGATTTTAACTTTTTAGTAGAGTGCATTCGCTCATTCCAACCCTATATCGAACACTTCGTCCTCTGCGATACGATGGGCATCCTCACTCCAGAAAAAACTTATATATGGGTGCGCGACCTCTTAGAATTAACCAATAATGTAGCTTTGGGAGTGCATTTCCATAATGACTTAGGTATGGCTCTCGAAAATACTCTGCAAGCTGTCATCGCGGGAGCTACAATGATTTCAGGCACATTTCTAGGTATCGGCGAACGCGCTGGAAATATCCCACTAGAACAAGTTTTAAATGGACTTAGATGGCGCTTTGGAATAGAAGTAGAAGGTATTAACTATCAAGCACTCTCCCAAGTAACAAACTATCTCGACTCTCTAGGAGTTCGTCCCGCTCCCCCTTACTCTCAAGCCGCCCTTCGTCACGAAAGCGGCATTCATGTAAATGGCTTTTTACGCGACCCCGACAGCTACCACATTTTTCCTCACGTTGAACCTGAGATTTGGTTTGGTAAATGCAGTGGAGCCAGCAATTTTCAATACCTGTTCGAGAAACAATTAAACCAACCTCTCTCCTCTCAAGAATATAACCAAATGCGAGATAAAATAAAATCCTTGTCTATTCAAGAACAACGCTGTTTCTCCCCTGAAGAGATAGTCTCACTATTCAAACAAGGATTTTTCAATGACTGAGCCGTATCGCGTGGTAGCACTACCCGGAGAAGGAATCGGGCCAGAAGTAGTAGAAGCTTCCTTAAAAGTTCTTCAGCATTTAGCCCAAATAGAAGGCTTTTCTTTAGTTATAAATTATGGCTTAATCGGACAACCCGCATTCGAGGAATTTGGAAACTTTTTCCCACCACAAACGGCACAAATATGTGAAGGTTCTGATGGAATTATATTCGGAGCAGTGACAAAAGGTGGTATTCTCGAACTCCGCCAACACTTCGACTTCTTTACCAACCTTCGCCCCGTGCGTCCCTTTGCAACTTTATTGCATAAATCCAGCCTCCAGCCTCAAAAGATTCAAGGACTGGATATCTTGTTCGTGCGGGAACTGGTAAGCGGAATATACTTTGGCCCATCAGGACGAGAGCAAGACGAAAATGGCTCTTATGGTTATCACACCATGAAATACTACGATTGGCAAATCAGCCGTATTGCTAGAGTCGCTCTCCAAAAGGCTAAAGAACGCCGAGGTTTACTCACCGTCGCTCACAAGGAAAACGCTCTCCCACAAATCCCTTGGAACCGTTTAGTGCAGGAGGAAGCCAAGTATTTCCCAGATGTTGTCGTGGAACCGATGTTAGTAGATAACTTAGCTATGCAACTGGTACGGGAGCCAAAGCGATTTGATGTGATTCTAGCTGGAAATCTATTTGGGGATATCCTCAGCGATATTGGAGGGGCATTGGTAGGTTCCATTGGGCTATTACCCTCTGCTAGTATTAACTATCAAGGATTCGGTCTTTATGAGGCTATACACGGTACAGCACCAGATATTGCTGGGAAAGGTATTGCTAATCCTTTAGGAACGATGGGAGCAGTTGTATTAATGCTCCAGCAGTGGGGAGAAACCCATGCTGCTACTCATCTAACTCAAGCAATAGAAAGAGTTCTAGCTTTGGGCTACCGCACGGGTGACTTAACTCCCCAAGGTGAAGAAATCTTGGTGAATACAGGAACTTTAACTGAACTGATAATTCAACAACTATCTGAACTAACTTTAGCAAATAAGGAGTAAGAAAACGTATGAAAATAGAACCGAAAGTGTTAAATCTTGGAGATGATATTAATACCGATGATATTATACCAGCTAAACGGTGTACGACTGCCGACCCAGAGTATTTAAAACAGTATGCTTTTGAACATTTGATTGGTGAAGGTAATCTTCTCGGCTATGACGAAATTGTAGCAGGACACAATTTCGGCTGCGGTTCTAGTAGAGAAAATGCGCCTATTGCGATTAAAGCTGCGGGTATTAAAAAAGTTCGCGCTCATTCTTTTGCAGAGATATTTTACCGCAATAGTATCAATATTGGTCTAACACTAGAAATTGATTCCCAAACTCAAGGTAATCCAGTCGTTGAAGCGATTGTGAGTGCAGGGGGTTTAATTCCTTTTAACCAAAAGCGCCAAAAAGGTGAAATTTCTCTTCCTAAAAGTGCCACTTCTGCTAGAGTAATGACTATGGCTGAAAAACTTTTAGCACGCGCTTCTGGGAACGATTACGTACAGCCGGGAGAAACAGTTTTTGTTAAGGTCGATTTAGCGATGTCTCACGATGCTGTAGCTGCACCTGTTGCTAAGGTTTTTTACAAACATTTTGGGGAAAATGCTAAACTTTGGGATGCCAATCGGGTTGTTTTAGTAGCGGATCACTTTATTCAAGTTAACGATCTGCGAGTAGACCCGAAAGCTACTTTACAATATTCGGAAATGGTGCAGTTTGCGCGATCGCAAGGTTGTCATTTATTAGATGTCGTTTCGCCTGGAGAAGCGGCGGGTATTTGCCACGTTTTACTGCCGGAAAAGGGTTTTATTCGTCCAGGTACAATCGTAGCAGGAACGGATTCTCACACTTGCACTTATGGGGCATTTGGCTGTTTTTCCACTGGTGTGGGAACGACGGATATGGCGAATATATTTGCAATGGGGGATATGTGGGTGCGAGTTCCTTCCACTCTACTTTTTCAACTGGAAGGAACTTTGCCTAAATATATTACTGCTAAGGATATTATGCTGTTTATCCTGGGCAAAATCGGCTGCGATGGTGCTGTGGGTAAGGTGATGGAATTTCGAGGCAGTATTATCGAGCGAATGCCTATGGAAGAACGAATGACTTTATCTAATATGGCGATCGAGTGTGGTGCAATGTGCGGGTTAATTGCTCCTGATGCCACAACTCGCCAATATTTGCAAAGCTGCGGTCAAGATTTATTTGAGGAAGTTGTTAGTGATTCGGATGCTGATTATGAAGAAATTTATCGATTTGATTTTAGCGATTTAGAATCACAGGTGGCTTGTCCTCCTAAACCCGATCAAGTAGTTGGAATTAGTGCGTTAGGAGAAGTAACTATTACTAAGGCTTTTATTGGTTCTTGCACGGGGGGAAAACTTTTCGATTTGGCGCAAGCTGCTGAGGTACTTAAAGGCCGTCATCTAGCTCCTGGCGTGAGTCTTTTTATTGTGCCAGCTTCTTTAGAGGTG
Organism: Ancylothrix sp. D3o; assembly: GCF_025370775.1. NCBI lineage: Bacteria > Bacillati > Cyanobacteriota > Cyanophyceae > Oscillatoriales > Microcoleaceae > Ancylothrix > Ancylothrix sp. D3o. The sequence continues at coordinate 44,315 of NZ_JAMXEX010000019.1, forward strand.
CGTCAAAAGGCTGAGAGTTTAGGATATATGCAAATTTTTGCTGCGGCGGGAGCGACTGTTCTCAAATCAGGTTGTGGTGCTTGTATTAATGCTGGACTTGGGGTGTTAGATAAGGAGGAAACGGGGGTTTATGCCACTAATCGTAATTTTAAAGGACGAAGTGGCGATCCAACGGCGAAGAATTATTTAGCTTCTCCTCGCGTGGTGGCTATTTCGGCGGTTGAGGGGAGAATTAGTGATCGACTCTCAGCTAAGCAGACGCAAAGATAGTAAAGCTATTACAAACCGCAAAGTAGCACTTCAAACCAGCATCTGGTAAAGATTACAGTTATTTTTTCGTTCATTACCTGCCTGTGCCCTGCCAATATTTAGTTCGCACAGCAGAATATGGACTATACTTTGCCGTAGGGACTGAAAGAGAAGCGGAAACTTCTACCACTTAAAGCTTTCTCTCTAGTTCTTAACAGGCTGGAATTTTAGCAAACAAGCTGGCTTTTTACGAGATAACTAATATTCACTTTTCTTAAGATACCTACTGTTCTCCAATAGCCCATCTCTCAATTATGGAGGAATAAGGCATCAATTCTTTACCTGGTAAAAGTCTTAATTGCTAATTTGCGGTCGAAAGTAGCTTCGCTATTTCTAGGCCAAATAGTATAATTTTTTGCGTTAAAAGAGGTATTAATTTTATGTTGCAGTTACCCTAAATTCATCTCATCGGGAATTCTGATGAATTTTGATTGTACCATCAGGTAACTTTTCAACTGAATCTATTTCTCCTAATTTATCTTGAAAAGTGGCTAGACCCCACATTGACACTTGAAAAAGCTTTTCTACAGATAACAATTCCATTAATTGAAAAACAGCATTTACAACAGACGCTTCATCTGAAGGCTTTACTTGGAATACTAAACTATCTTCTTCCGGTTCAGTTTCTTCTGCTAGAACCTCCGAAGCTTTTGCCACACTACTTATCCCTTCCTGCGGCCCTAATTTCTCTTGAACCAAATTAGACTTTTCTAACAAGGACTGGATGCTAGAGTCTGGTGAGTTTGAGGGAACGCTGTTAGATTCAGGGGAGTGGTTTTGCCGGGGAAACTGTAAACGGTCTAAAAAATCAGTTCCTAATTGGCCACTAAGGTATTCTTCTAATTCAATAACTGAACAGCCCAGAGCTAGGGCTAACTTTCTAACACTATCTCGACGAATCAACTGCTCTCCAAGTGTCCATCTGCCTACAGAATCATTAGAAACTTGTTCTCGGCTACCTTTTGAACGAAGAGTTTGTGTTAAATACCGAGCAATAGCAGCATTTGAAGGATCTGGTAGGTGATCCTTCAAGTATTCAAATAGCTTTGCTTGCTGGTTACGTCGCAATGAATCAGAACGATCCAAAACTTTACAATCCCCTAAACTATTGATTTCTAAGGACTTTAGACTGATTGCCTCACAGAGAGAGAAAATTTACGAGACTTTACATAAAAGTAGGTTGACTTTAAATGCAAGAGAACTATAATAAGAGCATCCGATAATACGAGTATCATAGAATACGAGTAGTTTCGGAGCAGTGTTTTCTGCTTTGGAGAAAGCAGGTCTTATTCAGTCCGCAATTTTTGCAAGCTGAACTAGCACCCTAAATTTTCTCCTGAATTCATCCTAACAGCATCAGCGAATTGCTGGGGAAAAAACCTAAAGATGGCTTTTTAAGCAATCTTGGCGTTAGCGTTCCCAACGCTACTAACAGTTAATGGTAGGCGGACAACCTCTCTTTTTAAGATGGCTCAGCCACTATTACACCTGCTGCGTTCCACTCTACCCAATTTATCTGGTGACTTCGTAACCACCTAAAAAAATAGGGGTAGTACCACCCACCCCAGCAACCTAAAAATTAATGTTTTTCCAGGCTATCACTATGAATACCATCAGCGCCATCTCATTCCCAAAGGGCACGCCTGAAGCCCTTATCACGGAAGCATTAGACAGTTTCCCTCCCTTCCACCGGCTCCTCGAAAACAATCGGCTACCCGAAATCAAATTGTCACTCTTGCTGGCACAATTCTTTTCAACCAAAGAGTTAAATAACTTCCTCTTGTTCAACCGGCTTGGCTATGTCGGTCGGATCAATACGTTGAGCTTCCCCTCTCAATATCTGCCACCAAA
>NZ_JAMXEX010000020.1 GCF_025370775.1 Ancylothrix sp. D3o
TCTCCCCTTTTTACTGCTGCAATCGCTTTCGTCCTTAAATCATAACTATATGGTGCCGGCATAACTGTTTTCCTCGATTTAGCTTTTGGTATATCTTATCATATTTTTGTCCTAACCTTATGCCGTAGTGCTATAACGCTTTTCGTGATTGTGACCAGTTGATTGCTATCGGTTCTCCCTTACCAAACCTGGGGGCACTAGCGATGGCTTGGGCTGCAACCAGAGGTCAAGCTGTTGAACCAACACATCTTGGTGGTAGTTTTGGCCGGTGGGTGGAAAGATTAGTGATGGCTGAGGTTGTCCAATTAGTTGGCCGGTTAAGGGCACAGCTATCAGATAAACCTAAGACTTGCTGGTTGGTGAGTGACCAATATCCTCAGAATGTGGCCATTGAGCTACAGCGGTTTTATCCGGGGTGCACTGTTGAATTTGTGGATGTTGCTGATATTTGTTTGGCTGCTGCAACTAAGGGGGTACAGCGTGAAAGAGCCATGATTGCTTCTATGTGGGATGCTTTGGCTGCCGGTGTTGCTTGCACGACTTCTACTATTGCAGCGGCGGTGGGGGTGACACGGGGACGAATCAGCCAGATGGCCGGTGTTATGGGTGGTTTTGAAGCCGTAAAGAGGGTGTTAATTTTCCTTATAGATGCTCTTAAAGGAATTACGCACTTCTCTGTGGTCGGTCATGGTGGGAGTTCGTCGAACTTTACAAACTATGTTCTTTTTGAAGGCTTATCAAGGAGTTCGGCATTTCATTAAATGGGCGGTAAAGAAAAGCGATCTATTGCAAATTCTGGTGGGTAATAGAGCCACTGAAATTATTAGTAAATGGGGAGAGGAGGGTAGTAAAAAGTTCTCGTTTGCACAGTCTTTTGAGAATTATATACACAATTTGGAAGACAAGAATAAAAAACTAGCAAATTTCCTTGAAGAGTTTTTTGAAAAATTTGGCGAAACTTGTGGAGAATTCTTTGTAACATGGGCGAGAAGTGTAGATTTAGCGTACCCTTAAACAGACCTTTGTCTATAAAATTGCGAATGGAGTTTGTTTTGATGGCTTTAATTTCAAAGGCGAGGAAGTATGATAAAGCTCCTTCTCAGCAGGAAATTAAGGAATCTGTAACGACATTGCAAGGTTTTTCACAAGAACAAAACATGAATGATTCTTTCTTTTCTGCCCTTTGTAAAGCCATTTTTTGCGCTTCATATCAAACAGAGGTAGAGGTAGATGGAACCGTGTATTTTTGGAATTTGAAAAAAGGTTTGTCTGTAACGGAGAGTAATGACATAAGGCTTTGGATCTGACTAAAGATATTCTTTTGGCTATTGATACTGGGCTGGGAATTCTTATGCTTAGTATGTTATAGGCTTTATTGAGAAGACTGTCTCTGATAAACAAAAATTTATTAGCAATTAAAAGTGCTGTAGTGCAGCTTGACTTTTATCAAAGACAAATCTTACTCCATTTATCTCAAGAAGCAAACTTTCAGCTAAAAGACTCATTCCCAGTCTCAGAATTTATTGAGAGATTTGAGGACAAAGACACGGGATTTTGAGCTAAATATTGTTTAAGTGCTGCTCTAAAAATCCAAGAACAGGTAACATCTTTCTCTTGTGCAAGTGTTTTTACCTGCTCAAATAAGTCATCACCCAGGGAAATTGAATGGTTCTTTTTTTTGTACATAGTTGTTTGATTAGGGGAATATATCTATTATGACATTAAATGGTAATTTTGATGAAAGAAGGCTAATTATTAATATGATTGGCGAGTTGAATTTTTGTTGTTTAGAGCGGATTAAGAAAGCTATTGAAGTGGAAATTTTGTTGCGTCAGGAGACGGAAGATTTACCGCCGTCACTGCGTATTGATGGCTAAAAAAAGCTGGTGTTAGACACCAGCTAGACTTGATTTAGTTTGATTTAGTAAGACAAAACTGGTATTTCAATCGTTTTGAGAAACTGGCTGTCTGCCAGCTTTTGTCTCACTCTTTCAACAGTTTGAACATGAAACGTCTCTTCTCCACACCTTTCGCAAACGTGAGCGGGCAAGTTTTCTACTAAAATCATTTTCCCGTCAATATTAAAGATGTGGTCAATGATTTTTTCTGAGATTTCGGTTGAGCCGCAAACGTGACATTGGTTCATAAATTCCTCCTTGAATAGTTATCGCTCCATTCATCCGAGTTGGGCTGATAAAGGGTGATTACCTTTAAAGTACCTAATCGGCGAGATACTTGGATATGTAAAGGTCGGCTGGTACTGGTGAACCCTAGAATTAAACAACTCGGAGAGTATTTGTCATTAGGATAGTCCTCGATAATGACGACATTCTCCCCTGCTTCCTGCATCTCTTTTAAAGAGATGTTCCGGGCTAAGGCTCGCTGGAAAGCGTGGGCGCTCATCTCAAAATCACCGCTCTGTAGATCCACCCGTATTTGTTCAATGGTTTTCATTCGCCAGAAGGGTGTTAATAAGATTCACTTCACTATGCCAGCGGAATGAACCAGGGCGGGGGATGTCGTCGGGGTCGGATTCGTAAATGTAGCACCAGGTTTCGTCAACAACTTGATAGCTTTCAATCAACCCCCAATTAAGTAATCATTCGGCACCGGCTGGTGTGAGTTTAGCTAAAGTTTCACCGGCTACGATGAAGCCTTTACGGTGAAGCCTGTTAGCAGTCTGCCGGTGCATGAATTTGTCACTTTTGCCGATAGGTTTGCCGACGGGGATAAGATAGCATTCGCCACCGAGAAAGGTTTTGAGGGCGGTTTCCTCTGCCGGCGTGAGTTCAATTAATGGAGGTTTCACAGAACACTTCCCCAGGACTGCAAGTCTTCTTCGGCAACCGGCGCGCGCAAAGGTATTAAGTACATTTCGCGGGGCATCTCGAAGAAATGCACGACGTAGACTCAACCATGAAAGGTGAAGTCAATATCGCTGCCGTGTTGATGAGCATTTACATCTCGGTCATTCCACCACATCCCGATGATGATGCCTTGGTTGTAGACGGTAACGCCGTTATCGGGGCTGAGACAATACGCCTCAAACGCTGATCGGGTTCAAGTTTGCCCTGTGATAGCCTCTAAGTCTCAAGGTAGGATTTTAAGGCAAACTTAAGGCACGAGCAAAGAGTGCCGCTCCATTGAAGCATAACCGATTACCCGCACTCGAATGACTCAAAACAATTCAGCCTATCCCAACAGCTTAGACGCATTAGTAACACTGCGAGGTTTTGCCTGCTTAATGGTATTAATCGCTCACAGCGCCGCACCCAGAGAAACCTTATTCTTAGCCGGCTGGGATCTCTCATGGTTACTCTTTAGTGCCGGTGGCGTAGCAGTGCGAATCTTCTTCTGCCTTTCTGGATACCTGATGGGCAAACTTTTTTACACCCAAAAATACACCCTAAATCAAACCGGCATTCTTCACTTCTTCGCCAACCGTGCCCTGCGGGTTTTCCCCCTTTATTATTTTGCCGTCATTGTTCTAAGCTTATTCCTTTACCCCCATATATTCCACCCCCAAAACCTGCAATATTTATTTCGCTTGCTAACCTTCACCTACAATCAAACCTTGCCGGTTGCCTTCAATGGCGCTTTGTGGTCAATTTCTACAGAAGTTCAATTTTATCTCACCGTTCCCTTTATTTTTGCCCTCCTCAACAAACGCTTACTCAAACCAAAATCAATCTTACAACTCAGCCTACTCTTACTCTCAACCTCCATAATTATCCGTTACTTTGGCTGGCAAGAAATTGTTGCCAGAGTTCCCACCTTTCCCCAGCAATTAGGAGAATTTGCCCAACATTATTACACCCCTCTCATAATGAACCTTGATTCATTTTTGTGTGGATTTTTACTCAACCCTTTGATTTTATCTCAGCCCCTCCTACCCAAACATTCCCTCCTTACAAAAGCAAAACAAAGCTTGCCTGACTGGATTTCCCCACACAGCCACAAAACAAAATCAGCCGCTTTTCTCCTCATAATAGGCTTATATTTACTCACAGCCTTTGTCAAATATTACAACCAACCGATTCTCTTAATTCTCGGCCCCGCCGTCAGTTCAATTATTACTTGTTGGTTTATTTTCGCCTTTGAATCTGGCAAACAATATCAACAATCTTCTAAAAATGAAAAACTAACTTGGCAAGCCTGCCGGCGTAACCCCATCAGACTTTTAGAAATCTTTGGAGTATTATCTTATGGAATGTATGTATGGCATTTACCCCTGATAGTTGCCTTTACCCCCATCTTCAATTCTCCCAACCTTCTCCAAGCCTATTTTCAACGACTAATAGCCACAATAATCACCTCAATGCTGATAGCAACCCTAACTTATTTCTGCATAGAAATCCCAGCGGGCCGGTTTAAACTCAAAAGGAGGTTGGGTTGTTAGCGAAGCGACGCAAAGCGCGTTGCAACCAAACCCAACACCAACCCAAAAATGCCCTTAAAACCGATAACTCAACACCGAAATAACCGGCCCAGATTGGGGTAAATCCGCCGCAGAAATGGTCATAGAATCGCTATTAACTTGCCGAACCGAAGAAGAACCAACCAAACTTAAAAACTCATCTACAGCGACAATATCACAAGCATTTGCATCAGCCGCCGCCGTCCGATAATGGGTAGGAATAACCATTTTGGGATTCAGCGTTCGCACAGCCTGCAAAGCCTCCTGGGGATTATAAGCCTTTGGCCCACCACCAACCGGCAACAACAATAAATCAGGCCGGCCCATCAAAATCTGTTGCTCAATTGCTATCGGCGCCGCCGCGCCCCCCAAATGGACAATATTCACCCCCCCTTGAGTCCACTTCCAAGCCACATTAAACCCAAACCGGCGCCCACCTTCGCGGTCATGCGCTAATTGCAGACCTTGAATTTGCTTCCCCTCTAACTGATAAACCCCCGGTTCATAAAGCAAACGAGGATTTCCTGGCAAACCATCTGTAGCACCCTCATCGAGTAACTGCGAACTAATCAACACCAAATTTGCCTCAACTTTTGGGGATCGGTAGCCCGCCGTACAACCCCCAGGCCGAAACGGATTCACCAAAACCCGTTGACCATCCCCGGAAAATAAAAAACAAGTATGACCCAACCATTGCACAGAAAGCGCTCCTCCGGTTTGGGCCATACCACGCTGCCAGCTTGAACTCAAACCCGCTGCTAAACTTGCTAAAAATCCCGTTCCCGCATAGCGGATTAATTTTCTACGTTTCATCATTATTTTGTCAGTTTTCAATTGGTAGGGTGGGCTATACCCACCGGCGGACTATTGACTCCTGACCAATAATAATTTAAAGCCGTTCCAGAAAATTTCTTAACAATTGCTTGCCTGCATCTGTGAGGATACTTTCCGGGTGAAATTGTACACCTTCAATATGGGGATAATCACGATGTCGCACCCCCATAATCGTGCCATCATCTACCCATGCCGTAATTTCCAACACCTCTGGACAAGTATCACGCTCAATAACCAAACTGTGATAGCGTGTAGCGGTAAAAGGCGATTCAATACCTTTAAAAACTCCCGTGCCGGTGTGGTGAATTTGGGAAGTTTTGCCGTGCATCAATTCCGGTGCTCTCACCACATTGCCGCCAAAAACTTGACCAATACTTTGATGCCCCAAACAAACACCAAAAACCGGAATATTTGGCCCTAACTCTCGAATTAAATCCAAAGAAACCCCGGCATCTTCTGGCCGGCCTGGGCCCGGAGAAATCACAACTCCAGCGGCACCAGAGGAGCGAATTTCATCAAGAGTAATTTGGTCATTGCGGTAGACGCGAATTTCCTCAGCCACCGCTAACTCTTGACCAAGTTCGCCTAAATACTGAACCAAATTATAAGTAAAACTATCGTAATTATCAATGACAATAATCAAAATCTGCACTCCTTTTTTTGGGTAATTATGAATTGTAAATGTTTAACAATCACCAATGACCAAAAATTACTTAACCGGCAATCCTTGGATAAACAGAAGCAGAGGCGGCAGCAAAATTGACCCGGCCACCAAAATTGCCGCAAAAGCGGAAACTAAAACTGCTCCTGCGGCACAATCTTTAGCAATTTTAGCGAGTTCGTGGTACGACTGCTGGACAGCCAAATCAACAACCGACTCCAAAGCAGTATTAATTAATTCCATTGCCAATACCGCGCCAATTGTCAAGCCTATCACCGCCATTTCTACATGACTTCGCTGTAAAAAAAACCCTAACCCTATCGCCACACTGCCCAACAAAACATGAATGCGAAAATTGCGTTGAGTGCGGAAAGCATAAACCAAGCCGGCCCAAGCATATTTAAAACTAATCCATAAATTGGGGGCTACTTGCCAAGAACAATCGCGTTTAGTTTTCACCGGCCCAGCGGAGCCATTTTGTTGAGCAGGAGTAGAACTATCTGACGACACCGGCAACAAATTGGGGGGAGAGGAATTTTGACCGGCAGATTTTGGTTTAGAGGGCGGGTTCGGGGGTATATTCGACTTCATAAGCGGCTTTATGATGGATGCCTAAAGGCGGGTAATTAAGGGAACAGATGCTCCGGGGCTTTTTTACTCAACATTTATAACCTATGGGCTGATCAGACCTATCATTTCCAATAAAAGTGCTTGTTGGTTTAACATTTCACTCAAACTGTCTTCATCGGGGTGATCCCAGCCCAACAAATGCAGCAAGCCGTGAGATGCCAGCCATGCAAGTTCAAATTCCAAAGAATGACCGCGTTCGCTGGCTTGGCGGGTGGCTGTATCGACAGAAATCACGATATCCCCTAAATATACTGGCATTTCTGGGGGTGCCGGTGCGAAGTCTTCGACCTCTAAAGCTGCAAAGGCTAAAACATCGGTTGGCTTATCTTGAAAGCGATACTGAGCATTGAGGGCTTGTATTTCGTGATCATCTGTGAGGCGGAGGCTAAGTTCATAGCCTGGTGCCGGTGGGAGATCCTCCTGCAAAAATTCTAGCCAACGCTCAATCCAATTTTGCCAAGATTCAAGGCTGATCTGTGCAGTGGCAAAGCCTTCAAGCAGCTTATTTTCAGCGTACAAATCTTGTATATCTACCTCTACCGGCACCATTAAATCTGCCATAGCTGCTGTTTTCCTAATGCGTTAAATAGGCCAAACCCACCAACACCGCCAGCAGACCGGCTGTTGTCAGAAAAAAATGTTTGAGGGAGGTTGCCCGCTTGCGTACCATATTTCGCATTGCCAGCTTAACGTAACTGGGTTGCGGTTCTGTTTTGGTATCTGTGGGGGTGTTTTCAGCCGGTGGAACTGAAATAGGAGTTTGGGAGGAAAAATCACTCATAGCAATACAATGGGGGAAATGCGTTAATTTATGCGCGGGGTTTTTGTACCGCAAACATTCTTAACATAACACCTAAAATTTTACTTTCTTTGTCGCTTTATGCCGCAAGTTCTTGACCGACTAAATTAGCCACAGGAGAAAAAACTATGAGTTTTACAAAAATATTGGTTGCCCTTGACCGCTCATCCCAAGCACCGGCAGTCTTTGAAAGAGCCTTGAATATCGCTCAAAAAGACAATGCGAGTTTGTTGGTGTTTCACTGTTTGAGTTGGCAAAAAGAAGGCGAAATTGCGCCGCTGATGGGTACTGGGATGGGTCTTGATCCGGCCAGTTCGCGGATGGTGCGCTCAATGCAGCAGGAAGTGATAGACCACGAATCAAACCAAGTGCGTGAATGGTTGCAAAGTTATTCGGATAAAGCGTCTCAAGGCGGGGTTTCCGCAGAGTTTCATTACAAAGTGGGGGAAACTTCGGCGAGTATTTGCGATATGGCTCATAGCTGGGGGGCTGATTTAATTGTGATGGGCCGGCGGGGTCTTAGGGGGATTAGTGAAATTTTGATGGGGAGTGTGAGTAACCAGGTGGTTCATAATGCCGGTTGTTCGGTGTTGATTGTCCAGGGAAACTCAGCTTGAAGGGGATGGGGGGATGGGGGAATGGGGGCGCTCATGTTGCCTGCTCCACGGTGGGGCAGGCAACATGAGCGCCTCCCCACTTCCTCACCACCCCACCACCAAAAAAAAATTCCCCCCTTCCCTGGTAAGAAAGGAGGGCTGGGGGGTGAGAGTTTTTATTTACAGGTCGCCGCCGCGAGCAGCCAGCAAAAGGATCACCACCGGCCCAGACAACCCAATCAACGCGACAAAGGCGAGTTGCACCAGGGGCTCCCAGTTGACATTCCCTAAATTTGATAAAAAGTCCATTTTTCCTCCCGACTGAACCCAACTTTGTTGGTGACTTAGCTTAAAAAAATCCGTAATTGATTTTACCTGGTTAGTTCTCATTTTTTTTATGTTAGTTTACAAAACTCTATAAAACGCAATCTGAAATGGCCCCTTACACCTGCTAATCTCAAGAAGCCCGATCTGCGTGAAGCGCGAATTTTAATGATGGCCACTTGGCTTTGTGTGAAGCAGTGCGGGGCGTGTTGTTATCTCGATCCCAGCGAACGCCCTGACCTTGATGAGTATTTATCCCCTGACGAACTCCAGGTTTATTTAAGTTTGGTGGGGGAAAATGGCTGGTGTGTTAACTTTGATGCTGCAACACGAGAGTGCCGCATTTATGATACCCGGCCTCGGTTTTGCCGTGTAGAAACGGATGTGTTTAAAGAGTTATACGATGTGCCGCCAGAGGAGTTAAATGAGTTTGCGATTGACTGTTGCCGTGAACACATCGGCGATATGTATGGTGAGCAAAGTTTGGAAATGATTCGATTTAACTCTGCGGTGGGAATTGGCAATTGAGTAGGGGCGGGTTCCCTGGCCTATCTGTGCTGTAGATTATGGTTCTGGGTAAACTCGCCCTTACTTGTCGGACGATTTGCGGTTAGGTTGTCTTGACTGGCTTGATTTTTGGCTCTTTTATGAGAAAATGAAAGAAATATGAAAAGTTACCAGTGAGCCAAATGTCTGTAAATCTCTTGTCGGCATCAAAGTCTGAGGTTACGGAACTCGAAGCCTCTCAACGGTCAAGCGAGGTGGTATTTGAGGAATATTCTTACACACCCGAAATCATTGATGTGCCAGCCGAGCAGAAAAATTCTCAGCAGGTATTGGCTGACAAGAAGTTGCCGGTGTCTGTGTTTGGCTCTACGTTTTTAACGATTTTTTTGGCGGAACTTGGCGATAAAACTCAGGTGACAACGCTTTTGATGAGTGCTGAGTCTCATGCGCCTTGGATGGTTTTTGCCGGTGCGGGTACGGCTTTGGTGGCTACGAGTTTGATAGGGGTTTTGTTGGGTCAATGGTTGGCTAAATGGGTTTCTCCGAAAACTCTGGAAACTGGTGCGGGTATTACGATGCTGATTATTTCTGCTCTGGTTTTTGTGGATGTTTTGAGTTAGTTGTTATTCCTGCTTTGTTCTTAACAATACGGATGACTCTTGACGTTTGATAAATCACAAATGACTATTGACGAATAAAAAAATTATGGACTGGCAACTTATTGGTTTAAGTTTTATTACTGTTTTTCTCTCGGAGTTGGGAGATAAAAGTCAAATTGCGGCGATAGCAATTAGTGGGAGTTCTAAGTCTCCGAGGGCTGTTTTTTTGGGGACTGCTGGTGCTTTGTTGTTGGCGAGTTTTTTGGGGGTTTTGCTGGGGGAAAGTGTGGCTCAATTGTTCCCGGCTCGTTTTGTTAAACTTTGCGCGGCGGTTGGTTTTGCGGTGATGGGGGTGCGTTTGTTGTGGTTTCGCAATGCGGCTGAGGAGGGGGTTTCTTCTGTTGAAGATGGTGGTGAGCCTTTGGTTTAATTTAAAATGTCAAAACCCCGGTTTCTAAGAGGAAACTGGGGTTTTTTTTGTAGATGCTTGAGGACGCGCTTGGTTTGCAATAATTTAGGCTTTGCGTAAACCGAGGTTAAGTAGGGCACCGCCTGCGATGATTTTTAGTAGCTCTAATGTCCAGTAGCTTTGGTGCATTAAATTCATTCCCGTTGGTACGGTGGCGGGTTCAAATAAGTTTAACTGCATTCCCATTCCGCTCATGGTGGGGGTGAGGGCGTAGGTGTCGATTAAGGTTATGGTGAGCAGGAGCAGGGATATAATGATTGCTGGATTGCCCCAATTGCTGCGGAAAGTTTGAGTATTTTTTACTACTAAACAGCCGGTGATAATTAAGGCTGCACACAATAATTCGATGCGGTTAAATATCCAGAAAATTGAATATCCTGCTGTGGCAAAGCTTGGTTGTGCCATCATGCCGGCGGCAAATAAGCTGGGCATAATGACGAAATCGACGATAAAGCTAGCACTGAGCCAGAAGGCTAGGGCATATATAACGACGGCTTGCCATTGGTTTTGTTTTGAGTCTACTTGTGAAAAGGCTGTCATTTTTTTATCCTCTTTTTGCCTTGTCTTTACTTTAGCAAATGTCTGCTGTAATAAATATGAAATATTTTTAAGTTTTTGCCATAAAAACTTTATAATTTGGGTGGTGAAATCTCTACAGGGGGAAATGCAAAGTTTTGTTGCTTTTGGCGAAATTTAAGTAAAGAAAATGCTATAAGTGAGGCGAAATTGCCGTTCGTATTGAGCGGGAGGCGATGAGTTTGAATGCTCTGCAATTGAAAGGCAGCTTTTTAGGTTTTACGCTGAGTGTTCCAGCGGATGCCGGTGAGGCTCTGCAACGGGTGACGATTGCTCAAGGGGAAGGCGCGGAAAGAATTCGCTATGATTTGGAGGATACGCGGGCTTTTCGGGGGAGGCGGGATGATTTGGGGCGGGAATTGCGTTTAGGAAAGGCTACAGAGGAGGGGGAGGCTGGTAGTGTTTCGGTGGTGTTCTCAGAGCCGGTGGAGCCTGGTAATATGGTGACGATTGCTTTGCGGCCTTACCAAAATCCGCGTTATGAGGGGGTTTATTTGTTTGGGGTGACGGCGTTTCCAAAGGGTGAAAAGGCTTTTGGTCAGTTTTTGGGTTTTGGCCGGTTTCATTTTTATAGTGCGGTTGATGCTGGGTTTTGGTAATTTGTTAATTGTCAGAGCAGTAATTATTAATTTCTAAGGCACAGTAAGCAATCATCAGTTTTTAATTATGAAGGCAGTTATTTTGTTATCGGGTGGTTTGGATTCTTCGACGGTTTTGTATCAAGCAAAAGCTGATGGTTGTGAGTGTTATGCGATTTCTTTTGATTATCAACAACGTCACCGGCGGGAGTTGAATTCGGCGCGGTTTGTTGCTGAAAAGGCGGGGGTTTTGGCGCATCAAGTTGTGAGTTTTGATTTGCGGTTGTGGGGTGGTTCGGCGCTGACGGATGATAAAATAGATGTGCCGGTGGAGCGGTCTTTGGGGGAGATGTCGGCGAAGATTCCGGTGACTTATGTGCCGGCTCGTAATACAATTTTTTTAAGTTTTGCTTTGGCTTATGCGGAGACAATTGGGGCCAAAAAAGTTTATATTGGGGTGAATGCTTTGGATTATTCGGGTTATCCTGATTGCCGGCCTGATTATATTGAGGCTATGCAGGAGGTGTTTCGTTTGGGTACGAAAGAAGGTAGGGAAGGGGAGAAAATTGAGATTGTTGCGCCTTTGATTGATTTGAAAAAAACTGAGATTATTGAGTTAGGAAATAAGTTAGGGGTGCCTTGGGAAAAAACGTGGTCTTGTTATGCGGGGGATGATGTGGCGTGTGGGGTTTGTGATTCTTGCTCTTTGCGTTTGGCGGCTTTTGATGAGTTGGGTTTGAATGATCCTTTGCCTTATGCGAGAGTTGGGTAAGAGGGGCAGCAGGCCCAGGCTTTTTGGGGGGAAGGGTGAGGTTTGAGGGGGCCGGTGTAAAGAATGGTTAAGATGATTTGGCCCCAATTTTATTTGGGACTATTGGTAGAAGATATTGTTTGGGTGAATTGAGGAATAATGTTTTTAGAGAGAAGTTTTTTTGATGAGGGGGGGAGGTAATAGGTGCCAGCTAAGGTGCAAATGGTGTAAAAAATTGGACAATCAACCGAAAGCTAGGTTTCCACATCGCCCAAGATTCTCCCTGAAACAGCCTCATCAAAAAAGAGGGCTGGGTGGAATTTGTGTTACAAAAGAATTAATAAGCTCGGCGAGTTTTGGTTCAGGGGACGATAGATCAGTTTTGATGCTGCTTTCTCAAAGAGATTAATGTTAAGGGTGGAATTATGCAATTAAAAGAAGTTAAAAAATTATCTGAAGTTATACAAATTGCTATTAGTGCTACGTTTACAGCCGAGTTAGTTGAAGAATCTCTGGCGTTTTGGATGCGGGCGCTTGATTTGGGTTGCAAAATTGCGTTTGCTCCTTATAATCAAGTTTTCCAGCAACTTCTTGATCCGTCAAGTGTGTTGTTACAAAATTCTAAAGGAATTAATGTAATTTTATTGCGAATAGAAGATTGGGAAAGAGAAGATGAGCGTGCGGGTTTAGGGGTGGGGCTTTCGGAGAGGGCAAAAGGGCAAATTGAAAAAACAGTGGGAGAGTTTGCGGCTGCGCTGAAATCGGCATTGACAGGGGTTTCGCAGCCTTTTTTAATTTGTTTTTGTCCGCCTTCGGTAGCGGCGGCGGCTGACAGAAACCGCTGGCATTTTTATCAGGAAATGGAGGCGATGGTGTGTTCGTTGCTGGCGGGGGTGAGGGGGGTTTATATTGCGACTTCTGGGGAAATTTCCGAAGTTTATGGGGTGGAAAATTATTATGATTCTTATACAGATGAGTTAGGAAATGTTCCTTATACTGCGGTGTTTTTTGCGGCGCTTGGTACTTTTTTGGCTAGGAAAATTCGGGCAATTTTAATGCCAAGTTATAAGGTGATTGTGCTTGATTGTGATGGGACGATTTGGAAAGGTGTGGTGGGTGAAGAAGGGGTGATGGGGATTGAAATGGATGCGCCGCGTCAATTTTTGCAAGAGTTTATGGTGAGGCAAAGTGAGGCGGGGATGCTGATTTGTCTGTGTAGTAAAAATAATGAGGGGGATGTTTTAGAGGTTTTTGAAAAGCGCTTTGATTTGGCGCTCAAGCGAGAGCATCTTGTGGCATGGCGGATTAATTGGCAACCAAAGTCTGAGAATATTAAGTCTTTGGCAAAGCAGTTAAATTTAGGGTTGGATAGTTTTGTTTTTATTGATGATAATCCGGTGGAATGTGCGGAAGTTGAGGCGAATTTTCCAGAGGTTTTGACGCTGCTTTTGCCGGAAAAGTCGGAGGATATTTGTCGGTTTTTAAATCATGTTTGGGTGTTTGATCATGCTGGGGTTACGGAGGAAGATAAGCTGCGAACTGAACTTTATAAACAAAATGCCAAACGTGAGGAGTTACGGGCTAAGTCTTTGACGCTGGGGAATTTTTTGGAGGGGTTGGGTTTAGAGGTTGAGATTGGGGAAATTACACCGGCACAGTTGGGGAGGGTTTCGCAATTGACGCTGCGAACAAATCAGTTTAATTTTACAACAATTCGCCGTTCGGAAAGTGAAATTAAACAGTTGTTGGAGTCGCAAGAATTGGAGGGTTTAAGGGTTGAGGTGCGAGATCGGTTTGGGGATTATGGGTTGGTGGGTTTGATTTTGTTTGGCTGTGATAAGAATAAGTTGAGGGTTGATACTTTTTTACTGAGTTGTCGTACTTTGGGGCGGGGTGTTGAACATCGAATGCTGGCAAAGTTAGGAAAAATTGCGGCTGATCGGGGTGTTTCTGGGGTGGAGTTGGTTTATTTGAAAACGAAGAAAAATGAGCCGGCTTTGAATTTTTTGGAAAGTTTGGGGGTGGAAAAAATAGCGGTTGGGGAGGGGTTTGGTTTTTGGGTGCCGGTGGATGTGGCGGCGGCTGTGAGTTATAAGCCAACGGGGGAGGAGGAAGATAATACAGTTGTGGGAAATGGGAATTTTTTGGAGGCAAAACAAGCTGAAAAAAGAGGGGATGAAGATGTTTTTATGAGGCGGAGAATGCTGGCGCGTATTGCGTCTGAGTTTTATGATGCTGAGGAAATTTTTAGAAAAATTGAGTCTCTAAAAGAAACGAGTCGGCGTGATATTTCTGTGAGTTATGTGGCACCACGAAATGCGGTTGAAGAGATTTTATCTAGTATTTGGGCTGCGGTTTTGGGGGTTGATGCGGTTGGGGTGGAGGATAATTTTTTTGAGTTGGGTGGGCATTCTTTGTTGATGACGCAACTTTTGAGTCGGGTGCGGGAAAATTTTCAGGTTGAGTTGACTATGCCGCGTTTTTTTGAGGCGCCTACGGTGGCGGGTTTGGCAAAGGTTTTGAAAGAGGATGATGGGGTGCCGGTGGATGTGGAAAGTATTGCGGATGTTTTGAAAATGTTAAATGAAATTTCGGAAGAAGAGGCGCAAGCTTTGCTTTTGAAAAAGACTGGCAATGGTGCGGTTGTTGAGATAGAAAATATCGAAAAAGATAGGGGTTTGCTGGAAAATAAGCCGGTGGATGTGGGGAATTCTAGCTATTATCGTGTGGCTGATTTGGAAGTGGTGGAGTTGCCAAATAAGGATGCTTTGGTTTATTCGAGGAGTAGTGGGGTTAGCAAGGTTTTGAAGGCGGAAATGGTGAGGATTTTGTCGCAGTGTGGGGAGTTTAAATCTTTGCAGGATCATGCTGATAAGATTGGGAAAAATAAGGGTTTGTTTGGTGAGGGAAAAGCTGGGCTTGCTGAATTGGCGGAAGCTGGGTTTTTGATTTCTAAAGATGAGGTTTTTGCTAAGTATAATTCACGGGCAAAGGATGAAACTGTGCCTTTAATTGCCTCGGTGGGAATGGTGAGTTGCAATCGTATTGATGGGGCAAAACGGGCTTTGTCTAGTTATATTGAGAATAGTAAGGAATATGGCAAAGACAATGATTTTGTGCTTTTAGATGATTCTGCGAAACCGGCAACTCAAGATGGTTATCGCCAGATGTTGCAAGAAGTTAAAAAAGAGTATGGGGTTGAGGTTTATTATGGGGGAATTGAGGAGAAAGAAGCGTTTGCTAAGGCTTTGATTGAGGCGGGAAATTTGCCGGCTGAGGTAGTGAATTTTGGTTTGTTTGATGTGGATAAAACGGGCGCTTCTCCGGGGGCAAATCGCAATGCTTTGACGCTTCATAGTGTTGGAGATATGATTTTTAGTGCGGATGATGATACGGTTTGCCGGTTGGTGGCTTCGCCGGAAATGAGGGAGGGTTTGGCGTTTTCTTCGAGTGCTGATCCTTCGGATTATTGGATGTTTAGAGATAGGCAAAATACGCTGGATGGGGTGAAGTTTACTGAGCAAGATTTGCTGGGAAGCCATGAGGAGTTGTTGGGGCAAAATTTGGGGGCAATTGTTGATAAAATGCCGACAGATTTTGATAAAATAGATAATGAGTTTTTAGGCCGGCTGGAAAAAGGAAATGGCAAAGTTTTGGTGACGTTTAATGGGTTAGCAGGAGATTGTGGATGGGGTGCGCCGTTTGGTTTTTGGGGTGCGCCGATGGGATATTTATTGTTGGCAGAAAAGTCTCACCGGCGTTTGGTGGAGTCGGAATCAAGTTATCGGATGGCTTTAACGAGTCGGGAGATTTTAAGAAGTGTGAACCGGCGGACTATTACGGATGATAGTTTTGGGATGACGACGTTTGTGGGGTTAGATAATCGGGATTTGTTGCCGCCGTTTTTGCCTGTTCGTCGGGGTCAAGATTTGATTTTTACCAAGATGGTATGGGAGTGTTTTTCGGAGGGATTTTTTGGTCATTTACCTTGGGCATTATTGCATGAGCCGGTGGAGAATCGCAAGTTTTGGCCGGGAGAAATTTTTAGGACGGCTTCGGGTTTTGATACGGCTAAGTTGATGATTGAATGTGTTAAATCTTGCGAATTTGGTAGGGGGGGGAATGCAAGTGAGAGGTTGCGAATTTTAGGCCGGCATTTGTGTGAGTTGGGGAATTTGCCGGCGGGGGAATTTGAGGAGTTTATTCGCTTGCAAACTTGGCGCAGTAGTCAAGGTTTTATTCGTTTGGCTGAGGAACGTTTACAAAGCTGTGGGGAGTCGCCGAAGTTTTGGGCAAATGATGTGAGGAAATATTTGGATATTTTGTGTAAGTCTTTGACGACGGAGGAGTATTTTGTGCCTTTAGATTTGTTGCAAGGAAGGAATATTAATGATGCACGCAAACTTGCTCAAAGTTTGGTATATAAGTTTGGGCAGCTTGTTTTGTGGTGGCCGGAAATTGTGGCAACTGCGAAAGATTTACGCGGCAAAGGTGTCAGGTTGGCAAGGCCGGTTTGAAATAAAAAATACTATGATATTGTGGCTTTTGGCACTGTTAAATTAGGAGGTGGAAAATGAATAATTTTAAAGATTTGGTTGAGTTGTTTTTTCCTAAGCAAGCACTTTTGGAGGTTCTGTTAAAATCAAAAAACTTACAATGATGGAAATTTGAGAAATTTCGGGGGGAAACTGCTGGAGAATATTGTTGAAAAAGCAGCATAAATCGCCCAATAACCGTTTAAACTCAGCGAATAGCCTTTGATGAGGGTGAGGTTATTTCAATTAAAAGACTATAAAAGAAAGGGCTATAAAATCAAGGTTTTCTGTTTTTTAATTCGTGCTTTGTGACGCTACGCGAATGTGTAGACAATCGGTTTTAACCGGTGGCTTGGCTTATCCTCTGGCTTAAGCACACCTTTCGCACTTAGTATCACATGAACTGCTCTCAAGGGGACACCCGCAGGCTCGCCGCATCACTATAACGCTTTGGCTGTTCTCGCTCAGTAGAGAATGGCTTTTAAAAACCCCGGTTTCTAAAAGAAACCGGGGTTGTTCTGTACCCCAGTCTGAGAAACGCTATATTTATAATACTGTGTGAGAAAAACGGCTGAGAAAAACTAATTAATATGTAAGCTAAAAAGAGGCCGGTTAATTTTACCCAAAATTGTTAGAAAGTTTGTAAAATAGAGTTTAATAAACCGCTATTAGTAGACAAAAAAACTAATAATAAAGCGGTCAATCATTCAACAGATAGAGGTTTCGGTGATGACCGTAGAAGCAACTCAAGAGCCAATCGTTGAAACTATGAATGTTGAGGACGATTGGGTTCCTGAACTACCACCAACAGATTTAATTTTTGATGACGGAGAACCTTTGGAAAGTAACCGGCACCGCATTGGAATGAACGTCCTCATCCGCTCGTTACTCGTCGCTTTTGCGGATCGTAACGATTATTTTTCTGGGGGCAATATGTTCATTTATTACAGCACAGAGCAGGTACGAAATAAAGATTTTCGTGGCCCTGACTTTTTTGTTGTTTTAAATGTTGATGGTTCTAAACAACGACAAGGTTGGGTAATTTGGGAAGAAAACGGTCGTTTTCCTGATGTGATTGTAGAACTTATGTCACCTTCGACAGCAAAAGTTGATACAGGAAAGAAAAAAGAACTCTATGAGCAAACTTTCCGCACATCAGATTATTTTGTGTACGATCCTTTTGATCCCAATTCTTTACGAGGATGGCATTTGCATCTCGATACCGGCTATCAAGAACTAACCCGAAATGAGCGCGGTTGGTTATGGTGTCAACGCTTGGGGTTGTGGTTAGGAACTTGGCCCGGAATCATTGACCGAGAAACAGCCGTTTGGTTGCGTTTTTATGATGCTGATGGTAATTTAGTTCCGTTACCAGAAGAAGCAGAAAAACAACGAGCAGATGCGGCTGTTGAGGAAGCTGAAAACCAACGCCAGGAAGCTGAAAACCAACGCCAAGAAGCCGAAAACCAACGCCGGCGAGCAGAAATTGCCGAACAAGAAGGCTTAAAACAAGGAGCCCAGCGGCAGTTATTGCGGTTAATTTCGGTGCGGTTTAAAGAAGTGCCGGCAGACTTAGAAACTCGCTTGCAACTTCTTGATTTACCCCTACTTGAAAATTTAGTTGAGGTAGGAATGACAGTAAATTCTCTCTCAGAATTTATTGAGCAATTACCTTAAAATTTCAGCGCCGGCAACCAAACCTGACACTAAAAACCCGGTAACTTTATCGAAACCGGGTTTTTAGAAACTTCAGACAACTGAAAAGCGCTATAAACTATCTATCCACCGGCTCCTCAATTACTGGCACAATGCCTTAGAATTCCTTAGTATTATCAACTTTTACCTTTTTATCACCACAGGTAAATATAAATATATTAATTAACAAGGATGTGAGAAACAAAATTTTTAGAAGCGGCTTTTTTTGTATATAAAATAGATATTTTAGATAAACAAAGCCGGTGTTTGCAGACATCCCAACGCACCAGAAAACCCTGTCTCCTCACAATAAATAACCCCACCGGCCCCCACAATTCACTTAAATTCAAGATTATTTTAACACTTTCCTTAGTAGCAATAGCTGATAATTTATTTACACTAATTCTTGGGGAAACCCTACCCAACTAAACCTAAGAACCATCAAACAAAAATGTTAGAAAATCTCGACCTCAATCTAACTCTCGACAAAGAAGCCTACAAAGCACAAATCGAAACTCTCATGCGCCAACTGCGCGAACTGCAACAAGCTTGCTGGGAAAGAAAATTACCAGTTATTGTTGTTTTAGAAGGGTGGGCAGCCGCCGGCAAAGGAGCATTAGTTAAAAACATGGTAGGCTATATGGACCCGCGAGGTTTTGCCGTTCATCCCATCTGGCCGGCCACTCCTCAAGAACAACAATATCCGTTTTTATGGCGGTTTTGGCAAAACTTGCCGGCGCGTGGAAGCATCGGAATTTTCTATCACAGTTGGTACACTCATGTGTTAGAAGACCGGCTTTTTAATCGCCTCGAAACCGCAGATGTACCCACCGCTATGCGCCAAATTAATGCCTTTGAAAGGCAACTCATTGATGATGGCGTAGCCATTGCTAAATTCTGGATTCATCTAAGCAAAAAAGAAATGAAAAACCGGCTCAAAAAAACTGCCGAAGATGAATTATTAGCATGGCGAGTTCGCCCCGAAGATTGGCATCAAGCAAATAAATATCGTCAGTATGCTAACTTTGCCGAAGAAATGGTCATTCAAACCGGCACCGGTCACGCACCTTGGACACTCGTTGAAGGAGATTGTCAACGCTGGGCACGAGTCAAAGTTTTAACAAAAATGGCAACAACAATTACCGAAGCCTTAGACCGTTTCCAAAGTTTTTGTTTGCCCACACCCCGTCCTCCCCAAAACAAACTTGATGCCATTGAACCGGATTTTTTAGCTCAAATTGATTTGTCTCAAAGTTTAACAAAAGAAGAGTACAAAGAGCAATTGCGCCTCGAACAAACCGAATTAACAAAACTGCAACGTAGCATTTACGAACATCAAAAGCCGGTCTTAGCATTATTTGAAGGATGGGATGCAGCCGGCAAAGGAGGCGCCATTAAACGCTTAACCGATGTGCTCGATCCTCGCAGTTATAAAGTCAATGCCTTTGCGGCGCCAACTGATGAAGAAAAAGCCCATCATTATCTGTGGCGATTTTGGCGAAAATTACCGAAAGCCGGCACTTTTGGAATTTTTGACCGCAGTTGGTATGGGCGGGTGTTAGTGGAGCGTGTAGAAGGCTTTGCCAGCGAATCTGAATGGCGACGTGCCTATCAAGAAATCAACGAATTTGAAGAGCAATTAACCAGTGCCGGTTATGTGGTGCTAAAATTTTGGCTACATATTAGTCAAGAAGAGCAATTAAACCGGTTTACTGATCGCGGAGATAATGACTTTAAAAAACACAAACTAACCGCCGAAGATTGGCGTAATCGAGAAAAATGGCCGCTTTATGATGTGGCCGTAAACCAAATGATTGAACGCACCAGCACCCCAACCGCTCCTTGGACAATTGTAGCGGCAGATAATAAATATTTTGCCCGCGTTAAAGTCATTAAAACCGTTACCCAAGCCATTAGTACCGCTTTTAAAAAAGGCCGGTAGGTTATGTGTTATTTGTCATCTTTTCCTTGTCCTTGGCCCCTCTTTTCTAGGGGCAATCGGTGGCGGTGGTTGCCCTGCTAATTACTTAATGTTTCCCTCGTTTCTTTTTTGCTCCAAGCGGTGATGCCGGTGGCAATTAAAGACAGATATCGGCGGGTTTCTTCGGGTAATTTTACATCCGTGAAATCCGCTCCTTCTATTTTTGCTCCCACTAAATGAGCATCGCTTAAATCAGCGCCGGTTAAATCAGCTTGAGTTAAATTACTCCAGTTTAAATTGGCTTTTGTCAGGAGGGCAGCCCGCAAATCACAACCGGCTAGATTTGCTCCCGCTAAACTACCCCCCCGCAACTTTGCCTGTTGAAAATTTGCGGCAATTAAATTAGCATTTTGCAAGTTTATTGCGCTTAATTTTGCTTGGCTCAAGTCCACTCCATTGAGATCCGCTCCGTCAAGTTCAACTCCGTTCAAAAAAGCTTTACTGAGGTTAACTCCATTTAAAAATGCACTTTCCAAATCGGCTCCACTCAGTCGGGCACCGGCCAAATTTGCCCAGTTTAAATTCGCTCGGCGCAGGTTTGCATTGCGGAGGTTGGCATCAGTTAAATTTGCTCCGCATAAGTTTACGCGCTGTAAATTTGCGTTGCGGAGGTTTGTGCCGGTGAGGTTGGCACCGCTGAGTTTTGCTTTTTCCAAATCACTTTTTACCAAAAAAGCACCACAGAGATTTGCTTTCGTTAAGTCGGCGTCGGTAAGCGTTCCTTCGCTGAATTTTGTATAACTTAAATTTGCCCAGTTTAAATAGGCATCACTCAAGTTTGATTTGGTTAAAAATGTCCGGCTGAGATTAGCTCCCATCAAGTTTGCACCGGCCAGATTAACTTCTATTAATGTTACGCCGCTTAAGTCCGCTCCTTGCAAGTCGGCGCCGGCAAAGTCTCTTTGTCCTTTTTCGTACAGTTTTAGCAGGTTTTCTACTTCCATATTTTGCTTTCTTGAGTTCGTTTTCGGTTGGCTTTCGGAACGTTGGGGAAGTAAGGTTAAATACATGAGTTGTGCCTTTATTGTTATTCCAAGCCGGTCTCAGGTTTGTAATTTTTCCTTGGGCCGGTCGCCTTTGACAGCATAGTTTCTTATTTTTAAGGAATTAATCAGCATAACTGCGTTTTTGCAAAATTCAGAGCTTTCTATCATCGTTAAAGTACCCTGATCCTGCCTTCAAATTAACGAGTTAGGCCGGAGGTTTTGTGAAGTTTTTTTAAGGGGTTCCCAGAGCCTTCACCCTTTCCTCTCTATAACTCTACTCTGTTTCTCGTCATTTTCAGATTGCCGCCTTGCCGCTTAACGTTGAGAATCTTTGCCATTTTTTCTTCTTGCCCATAGGCTTAAACATCTGTTTATAATAGTAGCCTACATTTTCCTTTATTTTTTTTTAAGATTTCTTAATTTTGCTCACGATTCTTAACAAAAATTCCGCAGTTAAACAAATGTAACAAAGCTGACATAACCGCAAAATTAATTTTAGCCTGGGCGGGGATGGCTGCAATTGATAATTTGTTAGGTATAATTACCGGAAGTCGGGCCGGTCAACCAGAAATAAACAAGGCCATTTCCAAGGCGTTGTCAGCAATTCTCGTCATTAACACACCGGCCAGAACAATTGTCTTAGAAAATACCCTCCCTCGTCTGATGTTTAAAAAAATTCCTCGATCACCATGAATGAACCCTTAATAAGCTTTTTACTCATCCTTTTAATTGGCTCTATTTTAGTGCCGGTTTTCCGAAAATGGCTCCCTGACGCCTATCCCAATTATTTAGGGGTAGCTGTGGTAACAGTTGGGGCGATTTTTTTCTTGTTAGCAGTGCCTAGTTTTGGTGCTTGCGCCTCAGCCTTATCTGTTTGGCTAATTCTGACATTTCCTCTTAAACCTTTAGGATTAGCCATTGTCCTCCTGCTATATGCTTGGTCAGAAGGAAACCGAAAAATAGAAGACGATTCTAACGGAAATAAAGCCAAAGGTTCCCGCAAAAAACTTAAGGAACTTTTAGGTTTAATTTTATTAATATTAGTGGTAGCTAGTTCCCCCGTAACGCCGATGTGGCTTGCAAGACAACTAGGGCAAACACAGGTCAACCCCACCTATGGATTTACCGATTTTATTCCCAGCACCAGCGGTATTTCTCAGACGACTCGCGTTATAGAAAACGCCTTGCCTGCGCTTTACAATCCCTTTGGTTTTTGTAACGCAAAAAGCTATTAACCGGCCTCGTTTTTGCCTAGTTATTATAGGGACTTCGCAACCCAGCCCTGTCCCTACCATCCCTCAATAGTGGCCTAAATATTGAAAATTGTTATACCCTAAGATTAACTCACAAATTTAGCCATCTGTAAAATTCCGAAAAACTCAAAATTATGGCACGTTCTCGGCTACAAAAACTCATCGACTATATGCGTCCCCACTGGCGACAAGCTTCTTTAGGCGTGGGAGCATTATTTGTTGTTAATGCAGTGGGGGTTTATATTCCGCTGTTGATTCGCAACAGCGTTGATAAATTGAAACAAGTGTTAGAAACACCGGCCAGCAACAGCATTCAACCAATTTTACCCTACATTTTTCTAGTTTTATTACTGGCAAGCATTATGTGGGCAATTCGCGTCGCATCGCGGATGTTATTATTTGGGGTAGGCCGGCAGGTTGAATTTGATTTAAAGCAAAGTATCTTTCAACATCTGCTCAAATTAGAACCCGCCTATTTTGCCAACACCAGCACCGGCGACCTTATCAACCGCGCCACATCAGATGTTGATAATATCCGCCGTTTGTTAGGGTTTGCAGTATTAAGTTTAGCCAATACTGTTTTCGCTTATGGCTTAACTTTGCCCGTGATGTTAACCATCAATATCCGCTTGACTTTATTGGCAATTGCTGTTTATCCAATCATGCTTTTATTAGTGCAACTGTTTGCCAATAAATTGCGAAATCAACAGCAGAGAGTACAGGAAGAACTTTCAGGTTTAAGCGAGTTAATACAAGAAGACATGAGCGGTATAGGTCTCATTAAAATATACGCTCAAGAAGAAAATGAGCGCCGCGCCTTCCGAGAGAATAATGAGCGCTTATTTCGAGCCAATTTAAGCCTAGCAAGAACCCGGACACTGTTATTTCCCATTTTGGCCGGTTTAGCCAGTTTAAGTTTGCTAATTTTGCTGGCATTTGGTGCCGGTGCCATTGCTGCACAAGAAATTAGCGTCGGCGATTTTATAGCCCTCATTTTATATGTTGAGCGCCTCGTATTTCCCACCGCTTTATTAGGCTTTACAATCACCGCCTATCAGCGAGGAGAAGTCAGCATAGATCGCATCGAAGCCATATTAACTGTAGAGCCAAAAATTACCGATCCAAAACAGCCAATTTCCTTACCCGTGCCGGTGCGCGGCAAAATCGAAGCGCGCGATTTAACTTATTCTTATCCAGGCTCAAAAGTTGAGGCATTATCTCATATCAATTTTACCATAGAACCAGGAGAAACCGTTGCCATAGTCGGCCCGATTGGTTCAGGAAAATCAACTTTAGCCAATGCTTTACCCCACTTGTTAGAAATATCACCTGGCCAGTTATTTTTGGATAATTGCGATATCACCAAATTGCGCTTAGAAGACTTACGAAAAGCAATTTCTTATGTGCCGCAAGACAGTTTTTTATTCAGCGCTACCATCAAAAATAATATCCGCTATGGCAATCCCCTCGCCGAAAAAAACCAAGTAGAAAATGCAGCCAAAGAAGCCCAAATTCACCCAGAAATTTTGAACTTTCCCCAACAGTATGAAACCGTTGTGGGAGAAAGAGGAATTACACTTTCTGGCGGACAAAGACAGCGTACAGCTTTATCGCGTGCATTATTAATGGAAGTGCCGGTTTTGATTTTGGATGATGCGCTTTCGAGTGTTGATAACCAAACAGCCACCCAAATTTTAAATAACTTATCTGCCGGCACTCAGAAAAAAACCGTGATTTTTATTTCCCATCAAATGTCTGCAACCGCACTCGCAGATCGCATTTTTGTCATGGATAAAGGGCAAATTGTCGAAACCGGCACCCATGCAGAATTAATCGCCAATGACGGTTTATATCGTTCCCTCTGGGATCAGCAAAAACTAGAGGAACTATTACGTTAGTTTCCACCAATTAAAACCAGTTGTTAGACAACTAATAAAAACCCCCAAAAGGGGTTATTTTTTTGTTGACAATTGAGGCAGATTTGCGCTAAATTTAGATAAGGGGAAGTAGGGAGATTTAGAGATGACGCAAGAATTAACAGATTTAAGAAACAGCATACTTGAGGGAAGATATGAAGATGCTCTTTTCATTGTCGATGAATTGGAATCAATGAGTAAAGAAGATAAAATTAATAAAATTAAATCCTATTTGGTTAGAATCATGGTTCATTTAATAAAAAACCAGATAGAACAGCGTCTAAATAATTCTTGGTCGGCATCGATTACCGATTCTATCGCAGAGATAAAAACCACCAATTTAAAAGATAATAAAACCTCCTATTATATTAAAGAGGGAGATTGGGGAATCTTACTAGAAGAGGCGATGGGGAGAGCCATTCGGCTTGCTGCTGTAGAAGTGCAAGGCGGAAAATTAAGACCGGCTCAACTTTCAGCTATGATAGATAGAAAACAACTTATCCAAACCGCTGAAAACTTGCTAAATTTAACTTATGAACATTCCGGTGAAACACTTTTAGATATCGTTGATACCTATTTAGTTCAACTACCAGGCGGCGAAAATTGGCAATTGGGGAGAGATTAGAATGACTCAAGAATTAAGGAATTTAAGAAACAGCATCCTTGAAGGAAGATATGACGATGCTCTCTCCATCGTCGATGAATTAGAATCGATGAGTAAAGAAGATAAAATTAATAACATCCAATCCTATGTAATTCGCATTTTAATTCATCTCATCAAAATTCATATTGAACAGCGATTAACAAATTCTGGTAGAGCATTAATTTCCCAATCAGTCAACCGCATTAAACGTCTCAATCTTAAAGACAGTAAAAACTCTTACTATCTTAAGCCTGGTGAATGGGAAAAAATGCTAAAAAACTCGATAGAAGAATCCATAGATTTAGCCTCCGTAGAAGTGCTGGACGGAACACTAAAACCCGAAAGAATTTCCGAACTAATAGACAAAAATCAAATTCTTGAAACTGCTCAACAATTCCTATATTTAACCTATGAATGTTCAGGCAACGAATTAACTCAGATTATCCGTCACAAACTGGCTCAACTATCTAGCGTAAAAAAATGGCAACATCGAGATTAAATCTTGCCGGTTTACCAAAACTCGAAACCTGGATTAGCACCGCTCAAAATCACGCCAAATCTGGCACTCTCCCCTCCTACATCCCCCCACTTGCCCAAGTCGATAAAGCAGCCTTTGCGCTCTGCCTAGAAGCCATTGACGGCGAAAAAATAACGCATGGTGACACGAGTTTAACTTTCCCGTTAATGAGCGTCATAAAGCCATTTTTACTGCTTTATTGTCTTGCCGAATTTAAAGAAAAAACCGTATTTAAAATCGTTGGCACAGAATACTCAGATCAACCATTTAATTCTTTCGCCCAATTGCAACAAGACGGCGGAAAACCACGCAACCCTATGATCAATAGTGGGGCAATTGCCTTATCATCCTTACTTCCGGGGAAAGATGGTTTTTCTTGTTGTCAAACTCTCCAAAATTGGCTGAATCACCATGCAAACTGCCGACTTTTTTTAGATGAAAAATTGTTATACTCGGTTAATTCTACCCCAAATCCCCGCAATCAAGTTATCGCCGCCGAATTAGAAAAAGCCGGTTATATTCAAAACGCGGAAATTGCCCTCGATACCTACAATCACATCTGCTGCTTAGCGGGAAACATTGCTGATCTAACCCAGTTAGGGATGTTGCTGGTAAAGCCGATTTTTTCCCCCTATAGTCGGATGGTAAAAGCTATTATGTTAACCTGCGGTTTATATCAAGCTTCTAGCCGGTTTGCGGTGGGTGTTGGAGTGCCGGTGAAATCGGGAGTAAGCGGCGTAATTTTAGCCGTAATTCCGGGGGAAGGCGTTATCGCTTGTTATAGTCCGCCGTTGGATGCTGAGGGAAATTCTCTGGTCGGTTTGTTTCTGGTTGAACAAATAGTTAAAAGCTTCAATTTGAGTGTTTTCGAGTAACTTTAAATCAGCCAAATTATATTGATATCAATACCATCCTCGCTACCCGTTAAAACCTGTAGCTACATGAAAAAACCCCCGCTCGACGTTCGCACTTGGGGGGTTATTCAAAGCTTAAAAATAATTAAGGCAGAGGT
Source organism: Ancylothrix sp. D3o (assembly GCF_025370775.1). NCBI lineage: Bacteria > Bacillati > Cyanobacteriota > Cyanophyceae > Oscillatoriales > Microcoleaceae > Ancylothrix > Ancylothrix sp. D3o. The sequence continues at coordinate 26,280 of NZ_JAMXEX010000020.1, forward strand.
CAAATTAACCTAAAATATTAAGCATGACTGGCAGCAATCCAAAATAAACTATCTACCAAAATTGTACTTAAAACTGCACCGCCAAAAGCCCACCAATAAAGTTGTTTTGAACGCAAGGGAACAATACCGGCTACTAGAAGAATAATCAGTAAAACTGCGGCGCTACTGACTCCGAAAGGAGTTCGCACTTGGGCTGTAGCATTTTGCAAAATAGGCAAAGCAAGTGCAGGATCAACTTGCATAATATGACGCCAGTGAGGAATCAAACCGGCTAAGTAAAAATATAAATCGGTAATAGCTGTGCCAAAAAGCGAACCGAGATAAAACCAACTTCCGACTAACAATTGGCGGCGATACAAACACCACAAAGCAATCGGCAGACAAAGGGCTTCTACTGGTAAATGCACTGTCGGTTCCCAGCGTAACCAGCCCCAATATATGGAACCGCACAACCAAGAGCCGGTGAAACCCAGCAGTAAATCACCCCAGACGTGGGTTTTGGGGCGCGATAACAGCGTCCAGCCCAACCCTACCCAACCGGCAGTTAACAGCAAGCTGAGAGTCGGAAACGCTCGGACGAGGGGGGCTTGGAAAAACACCGGCACTGAGACGAGAAAAACAGCGGCTGCAAAGATTTTCCAAGATTCGCTTAATATAACTTTACCCGGCACAACAGCGGAAAAAGGGCTGTCAGTCTTGGCTGGTAGCGGGTTTGAGGGGTAAGAGGGCAGAGTTTGGTTTAACAAGGTTTCTTTAATTTTCTTTACTTAACTTAATGTAATGTAAGATATCACAAAAATATCCCCCTAGGGGGCATTTCTCTTAAATAAATTTTAGCCCATATCATCAAACTCTACAAATCAGCTAGTATCGTTGCTGGCAAGTGGTCTTTTTTTTGGCAACTACAAAGGAGTCGCTGGGTATGAGTTTATTACGCGCTAAGTTTTTGATGTGGTTGGCTGGCGGGGTGTTGTTGAGTGTGCCGGTGAAGTTGCTGGCGCAAACACCGGTGCCGGTGGGGGGGGATACCGGTTCTCCTAATATTGATGTTTTCGAGGCGCTGCTTTTGGGCATTGTCCAAGGGTTGACGGAGTTTTTGCCGATCAGCAGTACGGCGCATTTAAAAGTTGTGCCGGTTGTTTTTGGTTGGGGTGATCCAGGGGTGGCTTATACCGCTGTTATTCAATTAGGCAGTATTGCAGCCGTTTTATGGTATTTCTGGAAGGATATAACCAATGTTGTCAGCGGTTCTATTCAGGCTATTCTGCGCCGAGAATATGATAGCCACGAGTTTCAAATAGGCTTGGGTATTGTGTTAGGAAGTGTTCCTATTATTATTGGTGGGCTTTTAATTAAAATATTGATTCCTGATTTTGATAATTCTCCTTTACGCAGTTTGGCAGCGATTGCTTGTGCTTCCATTTTTATGTCTTTACTTTTGGCAGTTGCCGAGAAAGTAGGCAAACGCAAACGCGATTACAATCAACTGGTTTTAAAAGATGGTATTTTAATGGGTTTGGCACAAGCGATAGCTTTAATTCCTGGCTGTTCTCGTTCGGGTTCAACACTGACAGCAGGATTGTTTTTAGGGTTAGAAAGGGCGGCGGCGGCGCGGTTTTCATTTTTGTTAGGAATTCCGGCAATTACCTTAGCCGGTTTGGTAGAAATGAAGGATGCAATTAAGCAAATTCCAGCGGTGGGCCCGCTTCCTTTAATTGTGGGGATTGTTTCGGCGGGCGTGGTTTCTTATGCTTGTATTGCTTGGTTATTAAAGTTTCTCCAAACTCAAAATACTTGGCTTTTTGTTTGGTATAGATTGCTTTTTGGTGTGGTGATTTTGGGGGCAATTTTGACGGGAATTTTGCCCAATAGTTAACTACCCAGCTTTTGAAAAAATCCGCTCAAAAACAAAGCGCTCGCCTTGTGGGCTTTTAATGTTTACAAGCGGCGCTCAAACGTTGTAAAATAAAAAGAAACACGAAAAAAGATGGATATTGAACGGTGGACAGATGAACGATTAGACCGGCTGGCAGATGCGGTGAGCCAAGTTTTGATTGCGCCTCAGCAAAAAAGTCTCGAAAGTTTTAATCAAACTGTAGTCTATCTTGCTGCTGGTTTTGCTTCTACAAATGCAGGGGGGAAGGTGTAAAAAGACATGATTGTTTTTGGATTAAGAAGGTAAGTATAAATAATTTTTGATGTCTTTTGCAACAATTAATTTTAAAAGAAAATGAGTGAATCTACAGTGAAACCGGCCTTAATTACAAAAGTTATTCCTGATTCAATTGCCGCTGAAATTGGCTTTGAGCCTGGGGATAAAATTGTGGCGATTAATGGTGAGCGTCCGCGAGATTTGATTGATTATAATTTTTTGTGTGCGGATGAGTTTTTAGAGTTGGAGGTGTTGGATGCGAAGGGGAAAACGCATAAGTTAGAACTTGAAAAAGATTATGATGAGGATTTGGGTTTAGAGTTTGAGTCGGCTTTGTTTGATGGGTTGATGCAGTGTAATAATCGTTGTCCGTTTTGTTTTATTGATCAGCAGCCTCCTGGGAAGCGAGAAACGCTTTATTTACGGGATGATGATTATCGATTGAGTTTTCTTTATGGGTCTTATTTAACTTTAACAAATTTAACACAAAAGGAATGGTTTAGAATTGAGATGATGCGGCTTTCTCCGCTTTATGTTTCTGTTCATGCAACAGAGGCTGAGGTGAGAATTCGTTTGCTAAAAAATGAGCGTGCTGGGAAGATTTTGGAACAGTTAAAATGGTTTCAGGAACGGCGTTTACAAATTCATGCTCAGGTGGTGGTTTGTCCGGGGATTAATGATGGTGTACATTTGGAAAGAACGCTGAGAGATTTGGCGAGTTTTCATAAGGGAAAGGTGCCGGCGGTGGCGTCGGTGGCGGTTGTGCCGGTGGGGTTGACAAAATTTAGGCCGGTGGAGGATGAGTTGGTGCCGGTGACTCCTGAAAAGGCGCGGGAAGTTATTACTCAAGTGCAGAATTTACAGAAAGAATTACGGGGGAAAAAGAAGGGTAATTGTATTTGGTTGGCTGATGAATGGTTTTTGATTGCTGGGGAAGATTTACCACCGGCTTCTTTTTATGAGGATTACCCGCAAATTGGTAATGGTGTGGGTTCTATTCGTCAGTTTTTAAGTCAGTTTGAGGAGGCTTTTGAGCGGTTGCGGGTGCCGGTTGTTTCGCCTCCTCGTCGGTTAATTTGGGTGGTTGGTAATGCTGTGGAGAAGGCGTTTTTGCCGGTTGTTGAAAAGTTGAATTCAGTTGAGGGTTTGCAGGTGGAAATGGTGGCGATTAATAGTGATTATTGGGGGCAAAAGATTACGGTGACTGGGTTGTTGACGGGTGAGGATTTGTTGCGGAATTTAGAGGGGAGAAATTTGGGGGATGGAATTTTGTTACCTTCGGTTATGTTGAAGGCTGGGGATAGTTTGTTTTTGGATGATTTACGGGTTGATGATGTGGCGGAAAAGTTGGGGGTTAAAATTAGGCCTGTTTCTGGTGTTGAGGGTTTGATTGAGGGGTGTTTGGAGTGGTAGGGGGTGCCGGTTGATATTGGTGTGTAGATTTGTCGCCGGTTAAAACCGGCGGATGGTGCATGAAGAAAGCCCCTTCGGGGTTAAGATATATTTTCGATAAAAACCTCCGCCAATATTTTTCTAAATCCTCGTTTTGCTAACAACCCAACCTACAGATAGGTTATAATCAACTCATCACATTTTGGGCAAAAAAATGATGAATTCATCTTCTGAATACAACGAGTTTCTGCTGGTGGAAAAAATCCGCCGTTTACCGCCCGAAAAAATTATAGAAGTTGAAGATTTTGTCGATTTTTTGTTAGAGAGAAAAGAAGAAATCTGGCTAAATCGCGCAGCGGCAAAATTGTCTGAAAATTCTTTTGCTGAAATCTGGGATAACCCGGAGGATGCTGAGTATGACCGGCTATAATTTTGGAGATGTTGTTTTGGTTCCTTTCCCTTTTACTGATCAAACAACGACGAAACAACGTCCGGCAGTTGTTATTAGTTCTGATATTTACAATAATCAAGGGTTCAATGATATAATTATTATTGCCATCACCAGTCAATTTAGCGGAATGCCGAAAGTAGGAGAGGGAATACTGAAAAATTGGCAAGCTGCGGGTTTAATAAAGCCTTCTATGATTAAGCCGGTGGTGGTAACTTTAGAAAAAAGTCTTGTTATTAGAAAGCTTGGACAACTTGTGGAGGAAGATTTACAAATTCTGCGGGATGTTTTAGCTGCAATTATTGGGTTTTGAAGATTTGCCGATATTTGTCGCCGGTTAAAACCGGCGCCTACACAATAAAAAACCCCTCCGGGGTTAAGCAATATTCTCGATAAAAACCGGCTGTATTTTAACCTGCGTTTTAAGGAATATCTAAGGACTTTTTAAGCGCTTCTTTTATTTCGCCTATAAGTTGTGGTGAGAGATTTCCTAATTGCTTCATAAAAACTGATTGATTAACAGTGGCAATTTTATCTCCTCTGATTAAAGATGTTTTTTTGAGGCCGGTTGCTAGAAAGTTTGGATGATCTTCGGGAATTAATACCCATGTTTCTCGTAACTCCACTGTCGGTATTTTTGAGAAAATTCCTAAAATTATCAATTCTTCTCGATGAACTGCAATAACAAGTGCCGGTCTAACTTTTGTGGATGTTAGATCACTAAAGGGAAATCTCACCAGCCAAATTTCACCATATTTAGGTTTATTCAAGTTCATAAATATCTTCTTCCGGATCGTTCCATTCTTTAAATCCTGTTTCTGCTAACTGCATCATCGCAATACTTTCTATTTGTTCTTCCAATTCTGATAACAGCTTTTCTTGTTCTTTTAAAGGCAGTTGAAATATCAGTGCTTTGATTTCTTCTACGCTAGGAGGTTTCATGGCGGAGATAACCGGGTTTTTATTATGTTTATTCATTATATCTTTTTGGTTTTGTTTGACAACTGGAATTTAAGAGGTGCCGGTGGCGAATTTCCCCACAAAACCGGCATCCAACAAAACCGGCACCCATATTTATCACCGGTTGAAACCGGCATATACACAAATAAAACCCCTGCGGGGTTAATGATTAAATTCGATAATTTCTCATCAACAAACCCCGCACCAACCAATAACCCAACCCCGGAGGGGTTTTATTCATGTAGACACCGATTTTAATCGGTGGCGAATGCCGGTGGCTTCGTCAAAAACCTGGCATTCACAATTTTTCACAACTTAGATATTACACTCTGCAAGTCTCGACGCGAGAGAAGAGAATCCACCCCAACCCGCCCACCCCGACACCCCAAAAAACCAACCACCAAACCCACCCCTTACACCCACACACACCTTAGGGAGGTGGCCAGTTTTTGCTTGCTTATTAAATTGTAGGTTTGAGTAGCTTAACCATTCTCCATTTACACGCCACCCCACACGATCCCCAAAAGCATCCCATATTTTCTCATCAAACTCTCTCATACCGCCCAGACTTTCATAAATACGTTTCTGCACGGAAAAACCAAACCGGCCATTGCTATATTTTACCCACAGCTTGTTTATCGTTCTCAGGTCTACACAGGGAAAATTACCGATTTCTTTAACTCTTAACCGCCCTTCCTTTTCCCTCCCCGCCGCCTTTAACATCACACAAGCCGTTTCTTGATCTGCCTCTTTCCACATTCCCGCCTTCAAATAATCCCGCAACTGCGAATAATCAACACCTCGATCACTGCTTAAATCATCTGCCTCTTCCTTCAGCAACTCCAACCATTCTCCCACTGTTTGCGGACGAGCTTTAGGCAACAACTCCATCCCCTTTAAAATCGCCTGATTTTCCCTTTCACTAATTTCGGGATTATATTGTTTAGGTGCAGTTAAAGGAATATTCGCATCTTTCCGAAAATTGGCAGGAAACGGCACTTTTCCCGTTCGCATCACATAATACGTCGCCGCCAACGCATACACATCCGTAAAAGTTCCCCTTTCTGCCCTTCTCTCATACTGCTCAATTGGTGCAAAACCATGTGTCAGAGAAGCAGTATGGCTCATCTCCATTCCTTGAACAAACTCCCTTGCTAAACCAAAATCAATTAACACCGCATCTAAACTCGTGGGACGCAGTAAAATATTTTGAGGTTTAACATCCCTGTGTAAAAAACCCCGTTCGTGAACAAAAGTCAGCGCCTCCCCCACTTGGCGGATAATTTTTAAGGCTTCCTCTGGGGATAAAATGCCCTTGTTTTCAATATAGTCATGTAAATTTTCCCCATTGATGTATTCCATCACAACTCCCAAGATATCCCCTTCTTTAAACACCTGATCAACCTTGGGAATGTGGGGATGGGAAAATTTGGCTAAACGCATCGCTTCGTTCATAAAATCAACTTGGCGTTTCTCAAAATCGGGTTCTTGGTGTTGTTTAGCATTGAGAGTTTTGATAGCAATCAATTTACCAGAGGCGGTTTCTCTGGCTTTGTAGGTGATGCCAAAGCCTCCACTCCCGATGACGTTTTCAATTATATATTTTCCGTTTTCCAGTTTTTGGTTAGGTTTCCAGTACATATTTTTAACCGCAGATAAACGCAGATGAACGCGGATGAATGCTGATGTGGGTGTTTGGTTTAGATTTTAGCTTATTTTTTTAACCGCAGATAAACGCAGATGAACGCGGATGAATAAGGATGTGGATGTTTGGGTTAGTTTTTAAGTCAATTTTGGTAAACTTCACACGGTTTAGAGAAAGATTAGTAGCTAATAAAAGTGCCGATGAAATATCACCGGCACTTCTCATTAATTACTTTGTTTGTTATTCTCCTTAGCTGAATTATCAGGCCAGGGATCAAAACCTAGCAATTTACCGACTTCCGAATTTTTCCAAAAAGCTTGTCTTTCAGCATGACTCATTAACACATTTCCACTCGAACTTGCTCAGGCATTAACAAGCAAAGGAACTCCCCATTGTTATTCATGTTTCCAATCGTTGTTTTTCCCACATACTCCATCTCTTTATCTTTAAGCAACGCCTCTAGATCTTCCCTCGCACCCACTCTCGAAAAGCCTTCAAAACCGCTATTTCCCCACCGGCCTTACTCTGCTCAACAAACCGGCCCAACTCCCCACAAGAAACCAACCCAAACGCCACACTAAACTCCCGCTCAACATAACTCCCATCCACCAACTCATAAAACATCAAAACCCGCCCATCATATCGCCACAACTCCCGCACACCCAACGCAGAATAAATTCCCAACTTATTAACAGAACTACTCGTTATATCAATCTCAATCGCCAAATCTGGAGGAGGATCATTTGCCAAATCTAACTGCTGCCGCACCCTCACAAGCGGCTCATTTTGCACATAATAACAATTATCCGGCTCAATACCCTTTCTTAAATCCTCTCGCTTCAAAGTCATCGACCCCGCACTCTTAATTTCAATCTCCAACTCTATCGCTAAACCAACAATAAAGTTATGCAGATTTATCTTCGGACTTTCATGTTCAAAAAGCGGTGCCATAATCTCTAAAATTCCATCATCATAAGCAAAACGCGAACCACGACCCTCGCCAGTTTCCTTTAGCAAAACCTCAAAAGTTTGCCAGCTAATATTATGTAGAACCGTTCGCTGTTCCGCAACATTTAAAATTGCTAAACTCATAAAACCCACTCCGCAAAATAAAAAAGTAGGCCGATGCTCTGGCAACCGGCCCCCCAATAAATAAACTAACTCAACCCACCAAAAAACTCCAAAGTCTCCCGCAAAGCCCCAATAAAAACATCAATTTCATCACGAGAATTATAAAAATACAAACTCGCCCGCGCCGTCGAAGGAAGCTTTAACAAACGATGTAAAGGCTGCGTACAATGATGACCTGAACGAATAGCAACCCCCGCCAAATCTAACATCGTAGACAAATCATTTGGATGCACATCACCCGCCGTAAAAGCAGCCAAAGCCGCCCGATTACTTCCATCCCCTTGCGGTTTAGGGCCATAAATTGTAATCCCCGGCACCTCACCCAATTTGTCAAACAAATAAGCCGTTAACTCATGCTCATAAGCAGCAATATTTTCCATCCCAATACTACTTAAATAATCCACCGCCGCACCCAAAGCAATCGCCTCAGCAATGGCAGGAGTCCCAGCCTCAAACTTAGACGGCGGTTCCGCATAAGTTGAATGATCCAAAAACACATCCGCAATCATTTCACCACCCCCCAAAAACGGAGGCATAGCCTTTAAAACTTCCAACTTTCCATACAAAAAACCAATCCCCGTAGGCGCACACATCTTATGCCCAGAAGCCACCAACCAATCACAATCAATATCCTTAACATCTATCGCCAAATGAGGCACGCTTTGGCACGCATCAATTAACACCTTAGCGCCAAACTTCCGAGCCTCAGCTACAATTTCCTTCACCGGATTAACACAACCCAAAGTGTTAGAAACATGAACCACAGAAACCAACTTTGTCTTATCAGAAAGCAGCGATTTATACTGCTCAAAATCAAATTCCTGCGTTTCTGTTAACTCAACAAACTTCAACACAGCACCCGTTTTTTGAGCAACCAACTGCCAAGGAACCAAATTACTGTGATGCTCCATCACCGACAGAATAATCTCATCCCCCCGCTGTAAACTATTCATCCCCCAAGCATAAGCAACCAAATTAATCGCTTCGCTCGCATTTCGGGTATAAATAATCTCTTGAAAAGTAGCCGCTTTCACAAACCTAGCAACCTTTTCCCGCGCCTCTTCATAAGCCGCAGTCGCCCTTGCACTCAGCGTATGTACACCCCTGTGAACATTGGAATTATACTCATCATAATAACTCCGCAAAGTCTCCAAAACCTGCAAAGGCTTCTGAGAAGTCGCCGCATTATCAAAATAAACCAACCGGTGCCCATTCACCTCTTGCAACAAAATCGGAAAATCTTTTTTAAACTGAGCCGCTAAACTTTTTTCTTGAGTAATCATATTTTATTTTTCCTTTGTCATTTGTAATTTATCATTGGTCATTTGTCATCGGTCATTTGTCATCGGTCATTTGCCATTTGTACAGCACAACACAATACAAAGGACAAATGACAAAGTACAGACGTTCTGCCAGAACGTCTCTACGGACAAATGACTAATCATTATTCCGGCAAGAAACACACCGGCCTAACATTGTTTGTAGCGAAACAACCGGCAGCAATTGAATTATCTCATCCGCAAAAGCATCCATCAACAACCGGCAACTCATCTCCCGATCTAAACCGCGACTTTGCAGATAAAAAACCTCTTCAGCATCCAACTGACTAACGGTAGCACCATGAGAGCACTTAACATTATCAGCCGTAATTTCTAACTGTGGCTTAGTATCCACCCGCGCCTTTGGAGAAAGCAACAAATTTCGACTTAATTGTGCAGCATTTGTTAACTGCGCCGGCTTCGGCACAAACACCTTTCCATTAAACACCGCATGAGCCCGATCTCCCACAATACACTTATGCAATTGATCCGTCGTTCCATGCGGGTGATTTAGGGCAATTAAACTATGGGTATCCGCCAACTGTTCCCCAGCAATCATCGTCAAACCATTAAGCTTAGTATCCGTTCCCTCGCCGGTTTGAAACACCTCCAAATTATGCCGAGAAACCTTCGCACCCAAACTTACCGCATGACAAACATAGCGACTAAAACGTGCCTGAGAAACCGCAGTTTTGCCCACATGAAACGCATCGCCACTTTCGCGCTGAATGCGAACATGAACAACCTCAGAATTCTCCGCCGTAAAAATTTCTGTTACCGCATTTGTCCAATAAGGATGAGATGTAGAAACATCAGGACAACCTAAAGAAGCTGTCGCATAATGCTCAACAATTGTCACCTTACTATTTGCTTCCGCCACCACTAAACAACGCGGCTGCGAAATTGCCGGTGCATCCGCCACCGTCAAAAACAGTAAATGAATGGGCGTTTCTACCGCCTTATTTTTCGGCACAAAAACCACCGCCGCCTCTTCCAAACCGGCAGTATTCAGCGCCGTGAAAACCTCCTCCGAACCCGGAAGTTTTCCCAGATAATTTTTTACTTGCTCAGCGCTATTTTCCGCCGGCAAATTACCAACAAAAACCCCATCAGGCAAAGCTGCAACCGACGATAAATGAGGCGCAAAAATACCATTCACAAAAACCAACCGGCTCTCTTGTGCTTCTGGCAAAATCAGCGCCGAAATCGCCACCTCTGGCAACTCCACCGGCACCGCTTTTTCAAACTTCACCTGCAACAAAGAAGACAAATCTGTAAACCGCCATTCCTCATCACGAGTCGAAGGAATCGCCTGTTCACTCAACAAAACTGCGGCTCTTTCGCGCACCGGCATCAACCAATCATTTCCCGAAGTTTCCGCCGCCACAGTCTTTAACAAATCTGCCAAATAACCGGCTCGATTTTGTTTAACAATCCTCGATTCTACAACTTGACTCATCGCGCCACTACCTCTTGCTCAAGTACCCAATCATAACCCCGCGCTTCCAATTCCAGCGCCAAATCTTTAGTGCCGGTTGTAATAATTCGTCCCTGTTCCATCACATGAACAAAATCTGGCACAATATAATCAAGTAACCGCTGATAATGCGTAATCACCAGCATCGTATTCTCAGCATTTGCTAATTGATTCACACCATTAGCAACAATCCGCAGTGCATCAATATCCAAACCCGAATCCGTCTCATCTAAAATCGCTAATTTCGGTTCCAGAAGCGCCATTTGCAAAATCTCATTGCGCTTTTTTTCGCCTCCAGAAAACCCTTCATTAACACTGCGTTCTAAAAAAGCCGGATTCATTTTCACGACATCCAACTTTTGCTCAATCAACTCATCAAAATCAAAGGCATCTAATTCTTCTAAACCTTTGTGTTTGCGGTGAGAATTATAAGCAACTCTCAGAAAGTCTAAATTACTCACACCCGGAATTTCTAAGGGATATTGAAACGCCAAAAACACCCCTGCTCTCGCTCTTTCTTCGGGTGTCAATTCCAGCAAATTCTGCCCCTGAAAAATGATTTCTCCGCCGGTTACGGTGTAGTCTGGGTGCCCCGACAACACCTTGGAAAAAGTGCTTTTTCCTGAGCCATTTGGCCCCATAATGGCGTGAATTTCACCGGCTTTCATCTCTAAAGATAAGCCTTTTAAAATCTCTGTGCCGTCTACTTCGGCGCGTAAATCACTAACCGATAAAATAACTTCTGAGTTTTCTACAATCATCGTTTTTTGTCCTCTCTGTGTTTAGTACGGGGGGTGATTTTTTAACCGCAGATGAACGCTGATAAACGCGGATAGGTTATCTGTTTTTATCTGCGCTCATCTGCTATAGATAGGATGCGGTTTTTTAAACTAAGATAAACGCGGATAGTTATCTGTCTTCATCTGCGTAGCGCTATCGCGCCGCTCCGCGTACATCTGCGTTTATCTGCGGTTAAAATTATCCTACGCTTCCTTCAAGTTTTAAACTCAAAAGCTTATCAGCCTCAACAGCAAATTCCATCGGCAATTTATTGAAGACATCTTTACAGAATCCGCTGATCATCATTGAAACAGCATCCTCTGCGGAAATACCCCGTTGTGCAAAGTAGAAAAGTTGATCTTCTCCAATTTTGGAAGTAGACGCTTCATGCTCTACTTTTCCCATGTTATTCTGCACTTGAATATAGGGGAAAGTATTTGCTTGAGCGTTATCTCCTATCAGCATTGAGTCGCATTGCGAATAATTGCGTGCGCCTTCTGCTTTGGGGCCAATTTTTACTAAGCCTCGATAGCTATTTTGCGAGTTTCCCGCAGAAATGCCTTTAGAAATAATCGTGCTGCGGGTGTTTTTGCCGATGTGGATCATTTTTGTGCCGGTGTCTGCTTGCTGTTTGTTATTTGTCAGCGCCACAGAGTAAAATTCTCCCACAGAATTATCACCAATCAAAACGCAACTCGGATATTTCCAAGTAATTGCTGAGCCGGTTTCTACTTGTGTCCAAGAAATCTTAGAATTGACTCCCTGACATATCCCTCGTTTGGTGACAAAGTTGTAAATTCCACCTTTGCCATTTGCATCACCGGCATACCAGTTTTGCACTGTTGAATATTTGATGTCGGCGTTATCTAGCGCTACCAATTCCACAACGGCGGCGTGTAATTGGTTGCTGTCATACATCGGTGCGGTACAGCCTTCTAAATAAGTAACTGAGCTACCTTCTTCGGCTACAATTAAGGTGCGCTCAAATTGCCCCGAATCTCCGTTATTAATACGGAAATAAGTTGATAAATCCATCGGGCATTTTACGCCTTTGGGAATATAGACAAATGAGCCATCGCTAAACACTGCCGAATTCAGCGCCGCAAAGAAGTTATCCGCCACCGGCACCACACTACCTAAATATTTTTTCACCAATTCCGGGTAATCTTTAACTGCTTCAGAAATTGAACAGAAAATTACTCCGTCTTTGGCTAGTTTTTCCCGAAATGTGGTAGCAACGGATACGCTATCAAATACTGCATCAACAGCTACGTTTGCGAGTCGTTTTTGTTCAGAAAGTGAAATCCCCAACTTCTCGAAGGTTTCTAACAAAACCGGATCAACTTCTTCTAAACTGTTGAGTTTTTTCGGGGCTTGTTTGGGGGCAGAATAGTAGATAATATCTTGATAGTTAATTTTTGGATAATTGACGTGCGCCCAGTTTGGCTCTTCCATTTTTAGCCATTGCCGATAGGCTTTTAAACGGAATTCCAGCATAAATTCTGGCTCTTCTTTTTTGGCAGAAATTAGCCGCACGACATCTTCGCTTAAACCACGCGGGATTGTGTCAGATTCAATCTCCGTGATAAAGCCATATTTATAGGGTTGGTTGACTAAGGTTTTAACGGATGCGCTCATTGGTGTTCTCTCTCTCTAATCTGTATGCCGATAGCGGCGCGTGGCGTTAGCCATTGCTTAGCCCACCGGCCTCTACTACATGGTGGGCTAAGCCCACCCTAAACTAATATTGATTGGTGGTTTCTCGGATTTGCTCAAAACTGATCTGCTGTTCTTTACCGGCAAAGTCGTTATCCGGTTGCAAAAACAGCATACAGTGGCATTCTTTGCGCTCGCGCATGGGTACACAAGGGCAATTCCAAAAGGCAGCCGCAACTTCTGCCTCTTTGTCTTCGTAGTGCCGGCACGGACAAAGCGGCGCACCGAGTTCGTCTTTATGTTTGGCTAATCCTTCGATGACAACGGCGGTGATGCTCAAGTCAGAGCAAAAATAAGTGCCGGTGCGCTGCGCGTAGGTTTCCGAGAAGTGGCGCATCGCTTCGACGCTTTTTTCAGTTGCTTGCGTGGGGGTTTCGGGTGCGTTCATTCGGCAGGCGATGTAGTTGGCAACTAATAATGGTCTATAATCGGTTAAACAACTTGATTGTTGCTTTACTTTCATTTTAGGTTACTTTAGCAACCTTGATGTTGTCAAAGTCTAAAAACGTAAATTTTCGTGACAGATTTTTTTATAGCTGGGCAAAACGATGACCACCATTCACGAACCCACCACAAAACAAGACATCCTGCAATATTTGCTCCAGCAGGGTCAAGCAACGGCGCAGGAGTTGGCCGAAAGGCTGGAAATTAGCCCCCAGGCGGTTCGCCGGCACCTCAAAGACTTGGAAACCGAAGAATTGATCCACCATAAGCCGGTGCAAGCCGGAATGGGAAGACCTCAGCACGTTTACGAGCTTACCCGTCAAGGACGAGATCGCTTTCCAAGCCGATACGATGAGTTTGCGGTGGCGCTGCTGGATACTTTGGCGGAAACTGTCGGCAGCGATCAGATGGGTTCGATCCTTCGCAAACAGTGGGAGCGCAAAGCATTAGAATACCGGCAACGGATGGGAAATGGTTCGTTACAGCAGCGAGTGGAAAATTTAGTCGCCTTACGCCGGCTTGAAGGCTACATGGCAGAGTGGCACCCAGTGGAAACCAACAACGGCCAAAAAGCCGCATCGTTTATGATTACCGAGCATAACTGCGCTATTTCCCACATTGCTGAGTCTTACCCCAGCGTCTGCGGTCACGAGTTAGAAATGTTCGCCCTCGCCCTGCAAAATTGTACCGTAGAGCGGACACACTGGATCGTTAAAGGTGAACATCGTTGCGGCTATTTGATTAAAGAGCGGTAATTTTCCTTAGTCCTTTGTCCTTAGTCCTTTGTTAGTAGCCATTTAAAATCTATTTTAAAAGCGCACCGGCAATGGGTGTGTTAAGTTTTTCGTTTGCTGTAATATAATTATTACCTATAATTTTCTAGCTTCCCTATCCATTCTTTTTTTCACCAATCACCCAAAATATGGAATTTTTAACCCCAGCAGAATGTGCAGAAGTTGATAAAACCTTGTTGAGTTCCCGCGATAAATTTTCTGTGCGTTTAGCAATATATGCCCTGCGCGTGCTCAAAGAAATTTCTCAAAAAAACGCTGTGCCGGTGCGACAAATCACTCCCCAAAAAGTCGCGGAATGGATTGCCAAAGATGAGAAAATCCAAGAACAAATCGAAGTGGATGCTAACTTTGCCGGCTTTTTTACAAATTTGGTGATTTCTTCTTTACGACCTTTAAATGTCGCCTCGGAAGAAACAGGAGTGCCGGTGGAAAATTTAACCATTCCCCAAGTTATCAATTACTTTGAAAAAGATGCAAAAAATCGCCTTGAAAATGCTCCCAATACCTAAAAATAACTGCCGGTGAAGACAGGCGTAACTCTTTCTTATTTTGGTGGCTGGGGGAGAAAAGAAGGCTTTTCAAGTGGTTCGTTATGGGAAGACTGAGAAAGATTTCTCTTCCTAGGGGTCTATACCTTAAGATAGATATAGCCCTAATCTACTCCTTCGTTGACTGTATTTTTGTTTTCTTCTCAGTCGCATTTTTAAATTATGTCTAAAATTTTAATGTAGAACTGCGAGATTATCAAAAGTGGACATCCAATTACAGCAAGCTGGACAGCTAAAACAAGATTTAATTGATTTTGTCCTTGATGCCGAGGGAGAATTAGCCATTGCCCTTGAAAAATTTGTCGCCGAAAAGGCCAGCAAAGATAATTACGATAGTACCGAAAGGGATATTCTCGTAGATACATTTGCCTGCGAAGGTAAAGCAGGTGACACAACTGCTTTAGAGTTATTTATCGAAAGCCAGCCAGACTTATCAGACAGCGAACGCCATTTAATTTTAAATTGGCATCGCAGCTTCACCGGCCTTTTTAGCGTCGCTGAAATTTTGCCAGAAACTTTTGATGTAATGAACTGGCTTACTGCCAAACATTATATTATCAAGCCCACCCAAGAATTCCTGCCCACCGACCTAAAAAAACTTAAAGTGGGTGATATTTTGTTGGCCCGTATTGCACCTTTGGGCGATGAAACTTGGATATTTTCTTGCGGCTATTCCCAAATGGGTAATCTCGGCAAACCTAAACTCGCCGTTGCCATTGGTAATTTCAAGAAAAATTACAAACCCTATCTTTATAGTGATGCCCCCGAATTGTTAGAAGAAGCATGGCAGTCGGTGGAAAAATACCACAAAGAATTTATCGATTTTTTTGGCAGCGAAGAAGTGACACTTTCTGGCTATTTGCTTAGTAAAAAAATCACAGAATTTCAAGAGATTCTCGCTAAAAAAAGTTTAGAATCAGCCGGTATTGATGGCACTAAATCTTTAGCAGAAATTGCCAAAGAATCGGGTGTTGAAGAGGCAGAAATAAAAGCCGCTGCCAAAGCTGCCGGTGCCGATGAAAAAGCGCTTGATCAGATGTTACAAAATAAAGAAACGGGCAAAATGGTGATGCCAAAGGTAGAACTGCCCCCTACTCTCAAAAAAGCTGAACAAGTCACGGCTTTAAGCGATCCTCGCTGGGGACAAATGTTTTTAGCAACCTATAGCCGGTTTAAAACCCTGCTAGAAGCTGCCGACTGGCAAACAATTGAAGGGGCAGAAAAACTTGTGCGAAAATATCTGGAAGACCCAGAAATTAATGCTTTTATTTGGCATCGCCTCGCTCAAAATTATCCCCAAAAATTAGAAAGTCTCTTGCGAGAATTTTTAAACCGGCCTGAGTTTACATTAGAGTTGCATTTAGACTCTTTATTGGCAGAACACAAAAAACCCTTAGAACCAGAATTGCCAGAAATTGCCAGTGTGCCGATACATCTGCATAATTTATTTCAAGAAGCGATAGCTGAACTCAATAAAAGCGAAGCAAAAGCTAAAGCTAATAAAAAGCCAGCGAAAGGATTTCAACGCCCTTAATTTTTGTAAAGCCCCGCTGGTAGGCTAAAAAAAAGATAGTATTGCTTACCCCTCAACACCGGCTTTACAACCCCAGGTTTTCGTAGCCTCATCCTCAAGTGTGAAGAAGATTCTCAAAAAAATAAGTAAACAAAGGTAGACATTTTTTTGGCAATTTCACTCTTGAGGATGAAATTAATTGCCGAAGATGATTATAAAATTAGAATTAAGTTAAAAGACTTTTTAGCAAAGTCTTGCCATAATAAAAAAAGCAAACAAGCGAAACGGCAACAAAACAAGCCGAAGCCAGGGTGCAGAGTCGGTGGTGTGATGTGAGATATCTCAAAAAAGTCTTTTCGACTCCAGCACCCGTTATTACCTGGAGAGAAAAACAATGAAACCGCTATTAACTATCGTGTTTAGCTTGGGTTGGGTTGCCGCCTTTGGCACAAATGCTCTTGCTCAAGAAACGCTCAATCAAAACAACGCCAACCCAAACAATTATCAAGGCACCGGCGCAGCAGAATTATTATTGCCGGTGGAACAAAGACAACCCTTTTCTATTTCTTTAGAACAACAAAATAGAGAAATAGAGCGCAAAGCGTTGGGAAGAAACAGGGGTGCGATTAATATTGAAGAACCGCGTTTAATCATGCCGGTGTGCTCGGATGCGTGCGATTCTCCCACCGTCGCCCCAAATAACACTAACGAAGGCATCGGAGTGGTTTTGCCGGTGCAATTTTAGCCTCACCCTCTCCTCTCTAAAAGGGGAGGGAAAGCAAAAATAGCAAAACGATATTTTCTCTCTATCGACTCTTAGGGGAGGGGGAGATAGGGTTGGCGCTTATTGTTTTCATTGCTCAATTATATAGAAATTGAGGGGTATTGTTTTCAAAAGCTGTGCTAATCAGCGGTACACTAAACTGGTTGAGTTAATAAAACCTAATGGTTAATGGGATCAGTTGGAGTGTAGGAGAGCAAATGCTGCCAATACTGGCAAGTGTTGGTGAGACTGCCACAAAAGCAGAAAGCGCAATGGTTTTAGCCGGTGTGCTACTGAGTTTAGTTGTTGTGTATTTGGCGAGCAAAATTGGCGGCGAATTATCAAATGCTTTCGGGTTGCCGCCGGTGTTAGGAGAATTGGTTGGCGGTGTTGTCGTAGGAATATCAGCTTTGCATTTATTGGTATTTCCAGAAAGCGGTGCCACGAGTTCCGATTCGTTTATTATGAGCATTTTGCAAGCCACTGCCGGCTTGAGTCCTGATGCTACCACAGCGACTTTTGAAGCCCAAAGCGAAGTTATCTCTGTTTTAGCAGAATTGGGAGTGATTATTCTGCTATTTGAGATTGGTTTAGAGTCAAATTTAAAGCAATTGATGGAGGTCGGAATTCAGGCCATCCTTGTTGCTTGTGTGGGGGTGGTGGTGCCGTTTGCGGCGGGCACGGCTGGGTTAATGTTGATTTTTGGGGTGCCGGCTATTCCGGCTATTTTTGCTGGCGCTGCTTTGACGGCAACCAGTATTGGGATTACTTCAAAAGTTCTTTCTGAAATTGGCCGGCTTAATTCTCAAGAAGGGCAAATTATTATTGGGGCTGCCGTCATTGATGATGTGCTGGGAATTATTGTTTTGGCAGTGGTTGCCAGCTTAGCCAAAACCGGCGAAGTTGATGTAAACAATGTCATTTATTTAATTATCAGTTCAACGGTTTTCTTGGGTGGAGCAATTGTCCTGGGGAAGGTGTTTAATAAGTCGTTTGTTGCCCTTTCTGAGAGCCTAAAAACTCGTGGGGAGTTGATTATTCCTGCCTTGATTTTTGCGTTTATTTTGTCCTATATTGGCGCGGTAATTCATTTGGAGGCAATTCTGGGTGCCTTTGCGGCGGGGTTGGTTTTTGACGAAACTGATAAGCGCAAAGAATTGGAAAAACAAGTGCGTCCGATTGCTGATATGTTGGTGCCGGTGTTCTTTGTGGCGGTGGGTGCAAGGACAGATTTGGGAGTATTAAATCCGGCAATTCCGAGTAATCGTGAGGGTTTAATTATTGCGGTGTTTTTAATTGTGGTGGCAATTTTGGGAAAAGTTGTTACCGGCGCTGTGGTGTTTGGCAAAGAAAAAATCAATCGTTGGGCAATTGGTGTGGGGATGATTCCGCGTGGAGAAGTGGGATTAGTTTTTGCCGGTGTTGGTACGGCAAGTGGGGTGTTATCTGATGCTTTGAATGCGGCAATTATTATGATGGTGATTTTGACGACTTTCGTGGCTCCGCCTTTGCTGCGGTTGGCGTTTGGAGATGCGCCTTCTGTTGAGGTGAAAGCAGATTAAGTGTTTGTAGGTTGGGTTATTTAACCCAACCTACCCAACCGGTTTACCAGTTACCAATCACCAATTTTTAACCAATTTTTACTTGATCGGTTTGAACGCTGCTGGCACCATAAACGCCTTGAGCAATGGAGACTAATTTTTGCAAGGTTTGTTGGTCGGGAACTTCGCCTTTTAAGACTACTGTGCTGCCGGTTTGGGCAACCCATAGCCGGTCAAGGTCTGCAACTTGTGAGTCTTGATCGAAGGCTAAGGCTACTCGTTTGGCAAGGCCACTTTGGTCATATTCGCCGTTTAATCCCAGGCGTTCTGGGGCAATGTCGGGTGTTTGGGGGGCGGCGGGGACGCTGTAGCTTTGTTGAGTGTCAGGCGCTGTGACGGTGGCCGGTTGAGATTGGGGTTTTTCGAGGCCGAAGAGTCTTTGTAACCAACCCATTTTGTTTTGTCCTGTAAAGTTTGTGGTGTGCAATTTTAGTCTAGCGATTTTATTTCCTCACCAAAAAACGGGCCTTATTTAGCCCGTTCAAGTTTTTACCCTTCCTCTACCCCGCAGACTTCCGAAACCAGCGCTCTGAATAAATGCCGGCAAGC
>NZ_JAMXEX010000021.1 GCF_025370775.1 Ancylothrix sp. D3o
GCGGCCAAGATACTTGACGGGTAGCCGTCTGGAACAATAGCTCGGTGCCTGGGCTCTTTTAACAAACACAAACCCCTTCCACTTCACAATGGTAGGGGTTTCTGTTTTTTCGACTTTTTTTCTTTTTTTTTCATTCACTTCTCTTTTACTCATAAAAAAATTCCTTTATTCTTTTTCCAAATTCTTTATGAGCAACCACCTATATAGAGCCGGTTTTGTGTAGAGCGTGGTATGTGGCCGACCTTTTTGTTGAATGCGTTGAATGTACGCCTCTCCAGCAATTAATTTTTTTCTTAACCACACCATTATAATCACGAGCCAAGCTTGAGCAGAACCACTAGACCATCCGCCATGTACTGCACACCTAAAGCAGACAGCAACACTCCCAAAATTCGGGTTACAGCATTAATTCCTGTTGCACCTAAAACGGACGCTAAATATTTAGAACAAGACAAAAAGCCATAGCAAACGCCAAGCAAAATCACATTAATTGTTAAGACAATTGCTAAACCCACAGCAAACGTAAACGTACTTGCCTCATCCAGCAAAATTAGTGTACTTGCTAGTGTTCCGGGGCCGGCAATCAAAGGAATAGCAAGCGGAAACACACTAATATCTCGTTTCAATACGATTTGTTTATCTTCCTCTTTTGTCTCCCCTTCGCTCTCCCCAAATACCATATCCAGACCCAATTTTAACAGCAACAGCCCTGCGGTCACCTGAAACGCCTCAATTGTGATTCCCAAATAATGCAGCAGAAAATTTCCCCCAAGCGAAAACACAAGCAAAATGATCCCCGCAATCAAAATAGCTTGCCGGAGAATACTCGCTTGCTCTTCCTCGGAATAATTACCAGCTAAAGCAATAAAAATTGGGACTAAACCAACCGGATCTATTACAACAAATAAAGTCACAAAAGCTTTTATCGTGAAAGCTAACATGGGCATATAATTTCTCTCGTGCTTTGACATTTCCTATTTTAGAAGTTAAACCCCATTGCTTTTATGTCGGATTGACAACCCGCCCTTTAAAACTTCCTACACAAAAAGCCAGTAAATCCCGCTTCAGGCAATTCTTCTTTTCTCAGCCGCACCAGTCACGTTTGCGCGAACGTTGGCTTGTTTCTACCCGCAGAGGGTTGTAAATCTAAGGCAGATCGAGAGAAACTGTACAATTTGTCAGCCAAATACCGAAAGTTAACAATGAATAACACTAGACATCTTCTTTCATCGGTTCAGCTTGGCCCTTATACCCTGCCAAATCGCCTTGTAATGGCACCGTTAACGCGCAACCGGGCAGGCGATGGCAACGTCCCCGTAACACTCAACGCAACCTATTACTCACAACGGGCATCCGCAGGATTAATCATCAGTGAAGCCACACAAATTTGCCCTGAAGGACAAGGTTATCCCTACACTCCGGGCATTCACAACGCCGAACAAGTTGCAGGCTGGCGGTTGGTTACAGACGCAGTTCACGCGAAGGGCGGTCACATCTTTTTGCAACTGTGGCACGTCGGGCGCATTTCTCACCCTTCCTTGCAACCCGGAGGAGGTTTGCCGGTGGCACCGAGCGCCATTGCACCCGAAGGAGACGCATCTACATTGTCAGGGCCACAGCCTTTCGTCACCCCCCGCGCCTTAGAAACTGCTGAGATCCCTGCTATTGTTGAAAACTACCGTTTAGCCGCTGAAAATGCAATGGCTGCCGGGTTTGATGGCGTAGAAATTCACGCCGCCAATGGCTACCTGATCGATCAATTTCTTGAAGATAGCACCAACCACCGCACAGATCGCTACGGTGGTGACCTAGAAAACCGCGCTCGCTTTTTAATGGAAATCGTCGAAGCAGTAACCAGCGTTTGGGGTGCGAATAAAGTTGGTGTGCGCCTGTCTCCTGCCGGCACTTTTAACAGTATGTCTGATTCTAATCCTCAAGCTCTCTTTAGTTACGTTGCAGAAGCACTTAACCCTTATGGATTAGCTTATTTGCATTTAATTGAGCCAAGACCCGATGAAAATTCCGTTAGTGAGGACTCAGAGCACTCTCCCTTAACTTGCGACTATTTTCGCTCGATTTTTAAGGGGACAATTATCTCTGCCGGTGGCTATAATCAAGAACTTGCAGAAGCCACTATTGCGGCAGGAAATGCAGATTTAATTGCTTTTGGTAGACTTTATATCGCCAACCCAGATTTAGCCGAGCGCTTTGCTGTGAATGCACCTTTAAATCCCTATGACCGCTCTACCTTTTATGGAGGAGATGAAAAAGGTTACACCGATTACCCAACGCTTCAGTTAGAAAAAGTCTAGTTTCTTTGAGCAGAATTCCTCTTTGTTACAGGATCTGTAAATTCCCTTAGCACCTTTTTGGCAGATGGCCTACGGCCCACATTAGGCCATCCCCGCCGGGCTTTGCCTCTCTGGTGGCATTTCTCTTGTGTTTAAGGCTGAATAAATCTGTTTTTGCGTAATTAAATCATATCAAAATTCTCTAATTTTATCCCTACAAAAGACATTGAAACCGTGACTATGGAAGATTTAAATTCCTAGATATTTTTTGGAAGCCTTGTCGCCACTTACCAAGCTGGATCTAACAAATTTTACTAATACTTAAATTCTAACTATTAATTTTTCTGACCTTAATCTAACATTTTAATCTGATTAAAACAAAAGCTTTCACCATTGAAAATTTCAATAAAAATTTAATAATTTCGTGTTTACCGTAAACCCTCATCAAAGGCAACCGGCCTTTTTTATGACAGTACGGATATCTCCCCCTGCAATCTACCCAAAGCTTAGTGCCTAAACTTGAGAGAAAACGATAAATTATAAATGTGTGCAACGTGAAAACAAGCCACGTATCGGCCACCGGCACCCATAAAAGCCGGTTAAGCTTTAATAAAAACAAAAGGCACATCTATATGCGTAAAAAATTCCTTTCCTCCATTAAACCGCTCTTAAAATCCCTGTTCGCCCTTGGGCTAGTTATCTCCTTAGCCTTTTCTCACGCTGAGGGTGCCTTGGCGGCTCGCTCCGGCGGACGTATTGGCGGCGGCTCTTTTAGCGCCCCTAGCCGTACCTACTCTGCACCCCGTAGCTATTCCCCCGGTGGCGGATATGGCGGTGGCTATTACCCCGGTGGCGGTGGTTTTGGTTTTCCGTTTTTAATTCCCTTTGTTTGGGGTGGCGGTGGCGGTTTATTTTCGATTTTGATTTTTATGGCGGTTGCTAGTTTTTTAGTCCAAGCTTTTCGTCGCAGCGCCGGCTCAGAAATTGACTACGATAACCCGACAATTTCGATAGCTAAAGTGCAAGTTGGTTTATTAGCAGAAGCGCGTGGTTTACAACCGGAACTTGATGCTTTGGCAGAAAAAGCCGACACCGGCACCCCCGCTGGACGCGCTCATGTTTTGCAAGAAGCTAGTCTTGCTTTATTGCGTCATCCTGAATTTTGGTACTATGGCTCTGTTGAATCTCAACAAGCTGCTTTACCGGCTGCGGAAGCGAAATTTTATCAGCTTGCTTTAACTGAGCGCAGTAAGTTTACTGAAGAAACTCTCTCGAATTACAACAATATTCTGCGCGGTTCTGAAAGTAATAAATCTTTGCCTGGAAAAGGCGGAGATTTGGCGATTAATGATGGAGCAAGTGAGTATATTGTTGTGACGCTTTTGGCAGCAATGGAAGGTAAAATGCAGTTGCCGGCAATTAATAGTTCTGAAGATTTGCTGCAAGCTTTACGTCAAATTGGTGGTATTTCAAGTGATCGGCTGATGGCGATTGAAATTCTCTGGACTCCTCAAGCTTCTGGAGATACGCTTTCTTCTGATGATATTCTCGCTGAATATCCACATCTCAAACTTGTTTAAAAATTTCTTGTTCTCAGACTAAGCCTGGGAACTGCGCTAAGAGGCTCTGCCTCGTGTGAGCGTCTGGTAAGATTTCCAAAAGGCTCTGCCTCTTCTAAAATAACAGGAGGCGGAGCCTTTTTTTTGCGTTACTAGGCTCTTATATCAATTCTAAAAATTTGTGCAAAAGCGAACCTGTGGAGAACGAGTATTTTTTAACCTTTTTTTTCTTGGCTTTTATTGCTTAAATATTGGCCTATAAATGCCAGGGTGCCCGATGCCAGAATTAAGATCACACTTAAGGCATTGATGTCTGGTTTTACTCCTGTTCTAATGCGGCTAAAAACTTCCATTGGTAAGGTGGTGGAGCCGGTGCCGGCGGTGAAACTGGCAATCAGAAAATCATCCATACTTAACACAAAAGCAATTAAACAACCAGATACAATTCCTGGCAGTAATTGAGGAAGCAAAACTTTAATAAAGGCTTGGGTTGGGCTTGCACCTAAATCAAGAGCCGCTTCTTCTAAAAAGGGGTTTAAATCTGCCAGCCGCGTTGATACGGCTAAGGCAATATAAGCCAAGCAAAACACGATATGAGCGGCTACAATTGTCCACAAACTCAGTCGAATTTGCACTGCTGCTAAAAATACTAGCGTTGCCACTGCAATTGCAATATCAGGGACAATCAAAGGCAAGTAAGAAACACCCAAAAATAAATTTTTTCCAGGAAACTTGTAACGCGATAAACCCACTGCCAACAATGTACCAAACAAGGCAGAAATTAACACAGCGCTGAAGGCGACGGTTAAGCTATTTTGAAAAGCGCTTAATATTCGTCTATCGCTAAAGAGTTTGCCGTACCACTGTAGGGTAAAGCCTTCCCAAGTGGCACTATAGGCAGATTGGTTGAAACTGTAAAGGCTGAGGACGAAGATGGGCAGATACATGAATAGATACATGACTACGGAAAAGATAACCTGCCAGGAAACCTGAATTTTAGGTTTATTCAACATATCTGCCGGAATTTCCTCCTGTTGTTGGCTTAGTTTGTCTGACATACTGATTTTAGATTTTGGATTTTCGATATCCGTAGGGTGTTTTTGAGGTGGAATTTTGGATGGTAAAGCCGCTGCAATTGGGGATTTTTAGCGAGCAACATCCCGGTCGCCATATTTGAGTAAGAGGGCAATTCCTACGGTGACAAACATGATTAATACCATGCTCATTGCTGAACCAAATCCCCAGTTTTGTGTGGCTCCTAAAAATTGATTGTAAATTAACCGGGCTGCGGTCATGCTGCTTGCCCCCCCAAGTAATTCTGGATCTACAAAATCGCCCATACAGCTAATAAAAACGAGTAAAGAACCGGCTGCAATTCCGGGCATTGTTTGGGGGACGGTGATTTTCCAGAAGCTTTCTAGGGGTTTTGCTCCTAAGTCGGCTGAGGCTTCTAATAAACGTTTATCTAGCTTTTCTAGGGAAGCGTAAAGAATGAGTACCATGTAGGGTAAATAACTGTAGGTCATGCCAATTAAAACGGCTGAGCTTCGGTTGAGTAAATCGAGGGCCGGCAGTCCGATGGCTGTGAGTACGGTGTTAAGTAGGCCGGTGCGCCGCAAGATGGTAATCCAAGCATAAGAACGCAATAAGGATGATGTCCATAGGGGCAAAACAAAGCCTAACAATAGCAAATTTCTCCAGCGTTTGGGGCTCATTTGGGCGAGCCAGTAAGCAACTGGAAAGCCTAAACCTAAGCAAAAAATTGTGGTGCCAATTGAAAAGAAAAGTGACCTCCCCATGACTTGCAGTTTGATGGGTTCAAAAACTCGCAGGTAGTTCTCAATTCCGGAAGGAATGACTAAATCTCCGGGTTTGATGTTGGGGACTAAACTAAGTTGAAAAATGATTAAGGTTGGTAATACCAACAACAAAAATAACCACAGGCCGGCGGGGCCAAGTAAAACAGCGGGCCCTATGATATTTGAACCCAGCCGGCGGATATCTAGCTGAGATTGGGGGTTTGTTGGGGTAGGGTTTTTGGTAGATACGGACACTGATTTAACCTTCGTTTTGTCAAGAGTTATGGCGAAAATTCCTTAATTATTAATCAGCAATTAGACGAATTACTAATTACTAATTACTAATTACTAACCGCTGGTTAATTGCGTCCAGAAACGCTCATAGAGTTCTGTGATGTCTGGGGACACCGGCAAGATGCGTTCGCATTTTTCGAGGGCGGCTTCTGGGGGAAATAAGCTAGTATTATTGCGTACCTCTTCGGGTAATAATTCCATCGCTTTTTTGTTGGGAGTTGCAAAACTCAATCGTTGGCAAATTTTGGCAGCGATGCTTGGTTGATATACGAAGTTAATCCACGCATAAGCTGCATCAACGTTAGGAGCAAATTTCGGAATTACCATTGTATCTGTCCACAAAGAAGATCCACTTTTTGGCAATGCGTAGCGCAAGTTTTCGTCTTCGGACATCATCTCATTGGCATCCGCAGAGTAACACATCGCCATATTCATGTCCCCGCTTAAAATTTGCGGGCGCCAGCCATCGGTAGTAAAAGAGGCGATGGCAGGTTTGAGGGAAACTAATTTTTGATAGGCTTCTTTGAGTTGTTCAGGATTTGTTGAGTTGTAAGAATATCCTAACATTCGCAATGTTGCCCCCATGACTTCTCTGGGGTCATTGAGGAGGGTCAGACGCCGATAAAGCGTTTGCTGAAATTTCCAAAGATAATTCCAGTCATCGGGGGCTTGTTTGATTTTTTCGCTGTTATAAATTAGGCCGGTGGTTCCCCAGCTTATCGGTACACTGTAGCGATTATTTGGGTCATAGCCGGGGTTTTGGAATTGGGGAATTAAGTTAGCTAAACCCGGTAAACGAGAGTGATCAATTTCGCTGATAATGCCTAATTCAGCCATTTTTTTTACGGTATAATCAGAGGGATAAATGAGGCTGTAAGCTCCTCCCCCGCTGGCCTGAATTTTTGCTAACATGGCTTCATTAGAATCAAACACATCGGCAATTACTTCGATCCCGGTTTGTTCTGCAAAGCTATCGAGTAACTCTTGATCTGTATATCCCGCCCAAGTAAACATATACATTTTATTGGGTGGTAAAGGGCCCGGAGACGACTGCACCTCAGCCAGACGCCAGCCACAGCTAGATAGGGCCATTCCCGAAAGTGCGGCCCCTGATGTTTGCAAAAATTGGCGTCGGGTTATTCCCTTGTTTTCAGTTGGTTTGGTTTGGGCTTTTTTTTGCAGCCCACGAGGCAGACGAAATCTCTGTAAATCAGTCGGTGGCACTGTCTTTTTTCCCGCTTATTTCTGACTAAATCAAGGCTTTATTAACAATATCTTACTGATTGCTCTAATGGCTAAATTTCTCCTGTTTTGGCATCGGTATTTTGGCAGGCCAACATGATTGTAGGGGAAATTTTTTGGAAGAAAAAGGTGATTAAATGGGCCATAAACCACTTTTTGATCCCCTGTTGATAGCCATAGGCACTTTTTTGGCATTGGTGTTGTAGGTCAACTACAAATGAGGCGCCATCAGTGGCTTTCAAAGTTGCAATGGCTGTGAAATAGAAATGAGATTCTATCTCATCTAAACTGTGATATAAGCCATTATTTTTCATTAAATTTACCTTTTTTGCGTGTTTTTTACCCAGGATAAAACATTGTTTCCTACACGGATAAAGCAATGCAATCACCTGCCGACCAAGAGGCATAAATGGGGGTGTCGCTTGAGGGTGAATTTCCGAGGGTATTGGGCTGCATAACGGTGATTAAATCTCCTGATGCTAACTCAACGACATAGTGTACATGAGTTCCCATAAACATAACGTGCTTGAGCCGGCCTTCAAAGGAATTTACCTCAACGCTGGGGGGATAAAGGCTGAGTTGAATTTTTTCAGGCCGCACACTCAATACCACATCTGCGCCGGTGGCATAGTTAACATCTTGTTGTGGTTGGACAATAATTTTTAGTTTTTTATCGGTGATAATTTGTAGGCTGGAAGCGTCTTGAGTTTCGATGCGTCCTTTAAACAAATTTGTATCTCCAATAAAATCGGCAACAAAGGGGGTGCCTGGTTTTTCGTAAATTTCAACCGGGTTGCCAATTTGCTCGATGCGACCATAATTCATTACGGCGATGCGGTCAGATAATGATAGGGCTTCTTCTTGGTCGTGAGTAACCATGACAAAGGTTAAACCCAAATCTTTATGCAGGTTTGAAAGTTCTACCTGCATTTCTTTACGCAGTTTTAAGTCGAGGGCGCCGAGGGGTTCATCGAGGAGGAGTACGGCGGGCCGGTTAACTAAGGCTCTGGCTAAGGCGACTCGTTGCTGTTGTCCGCCGGAAAGTTGGGCCGGGTAGCGGTTGGCGTAGGCTTCCATTTTGACGAGTTTGAGGGCTTCTCGGACTCTGGTTTCGATTTCGGCTTTTCCCAGACGTTTGATCCGCAGTCCAAAGGCGATATTTTCTGAAACGCTGAGGTGATTAAAAAGGGCGTAGCTTTGAAATACGGTGTTGACCGGCCGGCGGTATGGGGGAACTTGGGTCATCGACTGTCCGCGTATGTACAATTCGCCGGCGGAGGGCATTTCAAAACCGGCAATCATGCGGAGGGTGGTGGTTTTCCCACATCCAGACGGGCCAAGGATGCTGAAAAATTCTCCCTGGTGAATGTCGAGGTCTACACCACGCACTGCGGTTTCGCCGTTATAAACTTTAAAGACTTTGCGGAGTTCTACGTCGAGGTTTTTGTCGCTAACAGTTGCGCCTCGATTTTGGGTTGCCGTTTGTATCATAGTTTTTACCTGGGGTGATGCCTACCCTTAAAAGTTGAGCTTTTGGTTGGGTTAGGGGGTTTGGGTTTATTGTATCGATCCGGTTTGTTTTTCGCTCAAGTTGTTTTGTGTTTTGTTATAAAGCTTTGGGTTATGCTTTGATGGCTATCTACTCATTTAAAATTTTTTTGGACAAAATTTTTCCCACAGCCGTCTTTTGTCCCACAAATATGATATCAAAGTCTGTTAGACCGGCCCGTTTTGGCTGTCTTTCATCTCTCTTGCATCCTTTAATTTTTTAGCAGAGGAGGCCGGCAGGATGCTAGTCTCTGGCAATCACAAGGGTGGCGGGGCTTTACTACCGCGATACCAGACAATTAAATGTTCTACCACAAGTCAAATTATTTGTTTCCCTGTGAGGAATTTTTCCTGATGAAGACTAGATTTTTTTTCGATTTTATGGTAATGCAATTGAAAAATATGCGGGGCCGGCACTGGTGGCTGTCTTTGCTCGTTTGGTTTATTTTGGCTTTTCCAGCAGCGGCGCGGGAGTTGCGGGTGGCTATTGAAGAAGGGGTTAGTCAGGTAAAGCTCGGTAGTTCGACGAATGCGACGGTGACGGATGGCACCGGCAAGGTTTTGGGCCAGCTTGCGGGGATGAATGGGTTTGCGGCGCAATTGAAAAATGGTATGGTGGCGCTCGACCGTTGGCAAGCTGGAGAAATTAAAATTCAACCGACCGGCGAGGGGTATGTTTATATAGGAGATCGCTGGTATCGCGGTAGTATTCGCATTGTTTCCACAGGCAAAGCTCTCACGGCTGTAAATCATGTGGATATCGACAATTATCTATACAGTGTGCTGGGGGCGGAAATGGATGGCACTTGGCCCCAAGAGGCTTTGAAAGCGCAAGCTGTGGCGGCTCGTTCCTATGCTTTGTATGAGCAAATTAACAATTTTAATGGCATTTCTGATGTGGGAGATACGCAGGGATGGCAGGTTTATAAAGGGGTGGAAACGGAGTCTCAGGGTACTTATGCGGCTGTGAATGCTACAAAAGGGCTGTTTATGGCTTATAACAATCAGGTAATTTTGGCGGCGTTTCATTCTTGTTCTGGCGGACGTACTGAGAATGTTGAGGATGTTTGGGTTGATCCGCTGCCGTATTTGCGAAGTGTGCAAGATTATGATGAGGGGGCGCCTGGGTGCCGGTGGTCTCAAACGCTTTCACGGGAAGACCTCAGCCGCAAAATTCCGGGGGTAGGGAATGTGGTGGCTTTTGTGCCTGAAAAGACGATAGAAAAAACTGGCAGAATTATCAAAATGAAGGTGATCGGGGATGCGGGGACTAAGGTTATTGATGGGGAGGAGTTGCGGCAAAACTTAGGGTTGAATAGTAGCTTGTTTAAAGTGATTCCTCAAGGGGGAACGTCAGATAAGGCGAATAGTAAGCCGGTGCCGACAGGTTTTGTGTTTCAAGGGGCCGGTTTTGGTCATGGTTTGGGTTTGAGTCAGTGGGGTGCTTATAATTTGGCGCGTCAAGGTTGGAATTATCAAGCGATTTTGACTCATTATTATCAAGGGGCAATTTTGGCAAAGATGCAATAGTTTTTTGTCGTTTGTGAAGCAATTAAAAGCCCGGTTTCTTGAAGAAACCGGGTTTTTAAAAACCTAAATTTTCAGGGTTAATCGTCGTTGCTATTTAGCCGGCGCATCCAGTCGTCTTCGCCTTTTTCGATTTTCTTAAATTCTTGTTCTTCGAGGCCGGTTTCTGTGGTGTAGGCGAGGTTTTCTGTGGTGATGATGTTTTGACCGGCAAATTGTTTGGCAAAGGTTAATTTGTGCTGTAATTGTTGATCGGGTTGAGTTAATAGGTTGGCGCGTTCTTGTCGTAATTGGTTGCGTTTGTCGATTTTTTGGTTTTGGAATTTTATCCAAAAATATCGCGCAGTTGGAATGGCAAGAAATCCAACTCCGTAGGCAAGTAATAGGCCATAAATAGAGGCAGCAAAAGCAGCTATCCCGCCAATTTCTTCTACTATTTCGGGGTTGCGTAATAGGTAGCCGAGAAACACGGCACCGGCTAGGTTAACAACTCCTAAACCGCCTGCTAAGAATATCTGTCCTGATGTGGCTTTGCTAAACCGCCATAACCATTCGCGGAGGTAGGCGGGGAGGGGGGTTTCTTCTGTGTGTTCGCGGGCGGTGGTTTGCAGTTCTGGGAAGTGGTAGATTAATTGTCCTTCGTTGCTGACTTCTGGCCTGCCATTGAAGCGGGTAAGTACGGGCAACATATATTCTTCATATTCGCTGGCGTAGCCTTTGGCAATTTCATCGAGGTATGGTGCGATTTGTTCGGCGATGACTGCGCCTTTGTTGTTGCGGATAACTCTGCCGATAATTTGCCAGCGTCTTTCATCGAGGTTGGCGTTGGGGTTGCCATCGCCAAAGATGAAGGAAAAAACGGCTTCTAAAAAGTTAAATTCGCGTTTTTCTTCGGGAGAATAGCGGCGGTAGGGCCGGTTATCGTAGTCCCAATAAAAGAACCAAAACCAATCGGGGCCAAACCAAAATCGGGGGTAAAATATGCCTCCACCACTTGATGATCCGCTATCGCCTCTGTCGTCATTGCTGGAGTTGATGGCGGTGAGGATGGCGAAGATGGCGACGAATATTAGGACGATGGAAAGTATTAATATTAGGCCGAAGGATATGCGGATGAGGTAAAATAAAACTCGCCATATTTTTTGCCACCATTCTTGTATTTGCAGTTGGATATATTTGTTGCGGAGGATGTCGCGGAAGTTTTGGGGGAACTGGTAAACGACATCGCCGGTTTCTGCGACTTGCAGGTGTCCACCGGCTTCGGAGGCGAGGGTGAGGAGTCCTTTTTCGGCGAGGTTGATGTTGAGGCCGGCTTTTGTGGCGACGTCGCCGACGGTGACGCGGTAGCCGAGTTGCTCAACGGCTTGCATGATGTTGGGTTCGGTTTGCATGGGTGTTTCTTGTGAGGGGTTTAATTTCTAGTATAGAAGTTTGAGTTTTTTTGGGGGGGAGGTTTTTAATTGAGTAAGAAAACATCGATAGGGATGCTTTTATATTGCCATTGTTATACATAATTAGGTTTGTTTAGTGGTAATTTGTTTAGCATCTAGGTAATTTATTGTAGGTTGGGTAGAGCTTGCGAAACCCAACTACCAAAATTAGGATTGGTTGGGTTTCGTACCTCTACCCAACCTACAACCTACTTTGAACAACTCCTAACCTATCATTTACTAACCGACACCGAATTTAGTTTTGAGAAAGTTCTGCTATTTGAGTGTTTATGTAGGCTTCTATGGCTTGGTTTGCTAGTTCTGTGAGGGATATTCCTTGACGAATGGCGATTGATTTTAGGCGGGTGTGTGTGGCGTTACTGATGTTAAGGCTGGGGGGTTCATGGGATAGCAGGGGTGAGGGTAAAGATTCAATATAAAAGGGTTGTTGGATTTCGGCGAGTTGAGTTTCTGACCAGGTTGCTAAGTCTTTGTTAAAAATTAAGGCACCGGCAATTTTTTCTAAGACAATACTTTCGCCGTTAAAGAGTAAGACGGCATCACCTGGGAGGCTATTTAAAAGTGTGGTTGTTGCTAAAAGAAGGCTGTGTTTACCTTGCTCATAATCTTGATTTGAATCTAGCCAAAACCAGATATTTACTGTGGGGGTAAATCCAAAGAGGGATTGCATAAAAGTTTGTCGGTTTTCGTTTTCTGCAATTGCCGATATAACAATGCCAGGGCTGTACAATGTTTGGTTTTTTTCCCACTCAAAGTTAAGTTGTTTTGCCAATAGTTCTAAGGTTTGCTTAGGTTGGAGATTAGTGGCTATTCTTAAATCATAGTCTAAGGACATTTGTCGCTCCTTTAAGTTTTAAAGATTAGGGAAAAATTGGGATAATTGTTTGCTCTTTTATGGCGATGATTTCTAGGAGATCAGAAATGGGGTTAGCTGTTAATTGCTGTTTAATTTCTTCAATAGATAGAAGGCTATCGTTTAGGTTTAAAATAATTCGTTGTGTTTGTCCGAGGGCAACTTTTCTAGCGAGGGTGTCAATAATATTATAGGCTGTTGTTCGAGAGGCCGGTGCATAACAATCAAAAATTTGTCCTTCTATTCGGTAGTCGGGGCGTTTTCTGGTGTGACTTACCGAGGGTCTTTGCTCGACATTATAGCCGGCTTGGGCGAGAGTTATTGCGGCTTCGTTTTCTCGCAAAAGTGCTCGCTTTGTTTCTGCATCGTCGTTACTTCTAATTTCTGCCGGTGTGCCGGTGGGTATTCTGCCGGTTTTTCCTGATGGTATGGTGTGTGATGGTAAGTTTTGCATTATTTTTTCATTAAAAAGCCTCAACAACTCCTAAGCTACCACTGCTATTTAACAAAAACTAGACAAGTCTTGCGGCATAAATCCTGTATGATCAAAATGCCGCCTACCCCAAGTTTCTATGAGTCTCTGCATCAATCCGACTTGCCCGCAACCAAACCACCCGCAAAACGGTTTTAATCGCTACTGTGAAAAATGTGGCTCTGATTTACTCCTAGAAAAACGGTATCGGGTGCTACGATTATTGAATAATAACAGCGGCTTTGGGGATATTTATGAAGCCTACGAGACAGGCTCAACCAAAATCCTTAAAGTTTTGAAACAAAACCATAATAATAATGCCAAAGCTGTAGAACTTTTTCAAAAAGAAGCGGAAGTTTTAGGGCAATTAAATCATCCTGGGATTCCTAAAGTCGAGGGGTATTACCAACATTTGACAAAAAATGGCGGGCTGGTGCATTGCATTGTCATGGAAAAAATCGAGGGGCTAAATTTAGAAGAGTGGTTACAGCAACAGGGAAATAAAGGCATTAATCAAGAACTTGCAATTAAGTGGTTAAAAGAGTTAGCAGAAATTTTGCAGCTTGTGCATGAAAAAGAGTTTTTTCATCGGGATATTAAGCCGCCAAATATTATGATACGGTCTGATGGCCGGTTGGTGTTAATTGATTTTGGCACAGCGAGGCAAGCAACTTATACTTATTTGGCAAAGGTGGGTATGAGAGGAGGCATTACCGCTGTTATTTCCGCAGGATATACGCCACCAGAACAGCAAAATGGTCAAGCAGTCCCCCAATCAGATTTTTTTGCCTTGGGGCGGACTTTTGTACATTTATTAACTGGCCGGTATCCTTTGAAATTTTATGATCCTAATAAGGATAATTTGCTATGGCGTGATCATGTTTCTGGGGTATCTTCTGTTTTATTGAATTTTATTGATGAGTTAATGGCTGCAAAGCCCAGCCAGCGACCTTTGAATGCTCAGGTTTTATTAGAGCGAATTGGGGAAATTGAATGCAAGTTAACTCCAGTTGTTAAACCACCTGTAACTAAACCTCAGCAGCGCCGTAATTTGCTTGATTTCTTCGCAGGTACATTATCAAATCTACAAATCGGCAATGTAATCCGCACTCTTTCTGGCCATTCCCTTGGGGTTAATTCTGTCGCCATCAGCCCAGATGGGCACACTATTGTCAGCGGAAGTTGCGACAAAACTATCAAAATATGGAATCTGCAAACCGGCAATGTAATCCGTACTCTTTCTGGTCATTCCGACTGGGTTGATTCTGTTGCCATCAGCCCGGATGGGCAGACTTTAGTCAGTGGGAGTAAGGACAAAACTATCAAAATATGGAATCTGCAAACCGGCAATGTAATCCGCACTCTTTCTAGTTATTTTATTGGTCATTCCGACTCGGTTAATTCTGTCGCCATCAGCCCGGATGGGCAAACTTTATTCAGTGGGAGTGCTGACAGTACTATCAAAATATGGAATCTGCAAACTGGCAATTTAATCCGCACTATTCCTGCTCATTACAACGGGGTTAATTGTGTCGCCATCAGTCCGGATGGGCAGACTTTATTCAGTGGTAATGGGAGTGCTGACAGTACTATCAAAATATGGAATCTGCAAACCGGCGATTTAATTCGCACTCTTTCTGGTCATTCCTACTGGGTTTATTCTGTTGCCATCAGCCCAGATGGGCAGACTTTAGTCAGTAGCAGTGATGACAAAACTATCAAAATATGGAATCTGCAAACTGGCAATTTAATCCGCACTCTTTCTGGTTATTTTGTTGGTCATTCCGACTCGGTTGATTCTGTCGCCATCAGCCCGGATGGGCAGACTTTAGTCAGTGGGAGTAAGGACAAAACTATCAAAATATGGAATCTGCAAACCGGCAATTTAATCCGCACTCTTTCTAGTCATTCCGACTGGGTTGATTCTGTTGCCATCAGCCCGGATGGGCAGACTTTAGTCAGTGGTAGTAATGACGCAACTATCAAAATTTGGCGGCTGAAATAAGGATATTAAAACCGAAAGCAGGCTTCATAAAAAAACGGCTTTTAATTGCAAACTATTCGATTTCAGCTATAAATACTGATGAAAAAAGCCGGTTTCTTAACCCCTAGGCGGAAAACCTAATTATAATAGAAAAAGTAGACTCCAAAACCAGCATCTATGACCAACCTAGAACAATTCATCGCACAAGAACTATCCATCACACCTGATCAAGTCAAAAACGCCCTCGAACTCTTCAGCGAAGGCGCCACCATCCCCTTTATTGCACGATACCGCAAAGAACGCACCGGCACACTCAACGAAACACAATTGCGCGATATATTAGACCGGCACACCTATTTAACCGAACTGCAAGACCGCAAAAAATCCATTTTAAAAGCAATTGAAGAACAAGGAAAACTCACCCCAGAATTAAAACAAAAAATCGAAACAACCCTGCAAAAAACCGAACTAGAAGACCTTTATTTACCCTACAAAACCAAACGCCGCACCCGCGCCACAACCGCCCGCGAAAAAGGCTTACAACCCCTCGCAGATTTTATTAAATCCCTCAACAACAAAACCGCCGCCGCTGTTTCCATAGAAACCGAAGCCGCCAAATATATCTCCGAAGAAAAAGCCGTCAAAACTGCCGAAGAAGCCCTCAAAGGCGCTGCCGACATTTTGGCAGAAGAAATTTCCGAAAAAGCAGAAATTAGAGCCTATTTACGCGATTACTTTATGGAATCTGGAGTCTTTGTCTCCCAGATAAAAGAAGAATTCCCAGAAGGCAGCACAAAATTTGAAATGTACCGCAATTATAAGTGCAAATTACAAGACATTGCACCCCATAACTTGCTGGCTTTATTCCGGGGAGAAACCGAAAAAGTCCTAGAAGTAGATTTATCCTACGATGAAGACGTAGTTTTAGGATATTTAGAAACCCAAGAAATCAAAACCAAAGTGCCGGCCATCAGACAATTTTATCAAACAATGCTCAAAGATGCCTTTAACCGGCTCATCAAAAATTCCCTAATTACAGAAGTACGATCTGCCAAAAAATTAGAAGCAGATATCGGATCAATTCAAACCTTTGAAACCAACCTCCGAGAGTTGTTACTTTCGGCACCGGCAGGAATGAAACCCACCCTCGCTGTTGACCCTGGTTTTCGCACCGGCTGCAAAGTTTCTGTACTTAGTGAAACCGGCAAATTTATCGAATATCAAGCCATTTTCCCACACACCGGCGCCGGTCAACGAGCACAAGCCGCAGAAACTCTCAAAAAACTAATTCAAAAACACAAAATTGAACTCATTGCTATTGGAAACGGCACCGCTTCCCGCGAAACTGATGAATTTGTAGGCGAAGTGTTAAAAAATCTCGACCGTAAGCCGGTAAAAGTAATTGTCAATGAGTCCGGTGCTTCTATCTATTCAGCATCGCCGGTAGCCATTGAAGAATTCCCCGATTTAGATATTACAGTACGCGGTGCAGTTAGTATCGGGCGCCGGTTGCAAGACCCCCTCGCCGAACTGGTAAAAATTGACCCCAAATCAATTGGAGTCGGACAATATCAGCACGACGTAGACCAAAAATTACTCAAGAAAAAACTTGATGAAACTGTCGAAAGTTGCGTTAACTATGTAGGAGTTGACCTCAACACAGCCTCAAAAGAATTGCTGACTTTTGTATCAGGATTAACCCCAGCCGTTGCCAAAAATATTGTAGCTTATCGCAACGAAAATGGAGCCTTTAAAAATCGCCGGCAACTGTTAAAAGTGCCGAAATTGGGGCCAAAAGCTTATGAACAAGCGGCGGGTTTCTTACGCATTCGTGGCGGCCAAAATCCCCTAGATAATACGGGAGTTCACCCCGAAAGTTATGGGGTGGTAGAGAAAATTGTGGCTGATTTAAAAGTGCCGGTGGATAATATCAGCGAAATAGCGGGGAAAATTAAAAGCATTGACTTGAAAAAATACGTCACAGAAACGGTAGGTTTACCGACGCTGAAAGATATTATCAGTGAATTGGAAAAACCAGGTCGAGACCCCCGCGCAGAGTTTAAATATGCCACCTTTAAGGAAGGAATTAAGGAAGTTAAAGATTTGCAAGTGGGGATGGAATTAGAAGGCATTATTACCAACGTTGCTAACTTTGGGGCGTTTGTTGATATTGGGGTGCATCAAGATGGTTTGGTGCATATTTCCCAATTAGCAGATCGCTTTGTTTCTGATCCGAACACGGTTGTTAAAGTTGGTCAAGTTGTGAAAGTGCGAGTGTTAGAAGTGAATGAAAAGTTAAATCGGATTAGTTTAACAATGCGAACTCAAGAAAGGCAGGCCGGTGTTCGTCCGGCGATAAAAGAAGAACCTAACAAACAAGCAAGTATTGATGATTTAAAGGCGAAGTTTGGCAGGAAAAAATAAGGGACTTGTTGATAAGGATAACATTAAGTCGCCGGTTAAAATCTGTGTCTACAGGAAAAAAACCTCCAAAGGAGGTTAGAACAATTCATTAGTCCGTTAGGACTTATTTCATGTAGATGCCGGTTTTAACCGGTGGCTTCTTGTTTCTGGTTTCTCCAATTAACCCTCAACATTTTTACCCTTCTCAAAAACCAAAATATGCTGCTGCGGTAAAACCCCTATAGTTTCCTTCCAAACTAACCCAACCGCAGCCATTTCTTTCTTCACTTGCTTTTGTGTCATTTTGTGTAACGCCTTAATCGCAATAAACGGATTTTCACCGCGATATTCCACTAAAACCACCCTTCCCCTAGCCTTCAAACCCCTAACAATTCCTTCCATCATTTCCCTGGGGTAAGCAAACTCGTGATAAGCATCCACCATAATTGCTAAATCAACGCTATTTTCGGGCAAGTTGGGATTGCTTTCTGTGCCTAATATTGTCTCGACGTTTTCAAAGTTATATCGCTTTTTAAAATTCTCCAACATCTCAATCA
Source organism: Ancylothrix sp. D3o (assembly GCF_025370775.1). NCBI lineage: Bacteria > Bacillati > Cyanobacteriota > Cyanophyceae > Oscillatoriales > Microcoleaceae > Ancylothrix > Ancylothrix sp. D3o. The sequence goes on from NZ_JAMXEX010000021.1 coordinate 17,981, forward strand.
TTTCTGGCTGTACATCCACCGCCAAAACCTTACCTTGCGGAACTTTTTGGGCCATCATCAAACTAATATAACCCGTACCGGCCCCAATATCTGCTACCACATCGGCAGGTTTTAACCCTAAACTTTCCACTAATAAAGCCGGTTGTTCTTCCCATTCTCGACTCGGACGTTCCAGCCAAGATGCACCCAAATGTCCCATCACTTGAGCAATTTCTCTTCCCATATAAAACTTGCCAATTCCATCAGGACTATGCAGCGTTCTTTGCTCATAAATATTGCCATTTGTAACAACACCGGCCCCACTTAACATCAAACCCAACCACAAAATCAAAGCAATTATTACTAACCGCACCCAGGGATATTTTTTTACCCTTAAAAAATTCATTGGCTTTTCTCCTGATTGATTAAAAACTTTTTTAAAGGCAGATGTACGCCCAGAATTGCGCCTATATCTGCGGTTCAATTAATTGTTCTTGCCGGCGCATAAATTCAGGACAATCAGCACTGGGTGCCACTTGCAAAGTATGCAGCGGACTTTCCTCACACCGGCAAGTACCTTTCTCAAAAAACTTACACACAGCACAGCAATCTTTCCCCGATTCCATAGCTGCTTCAAGGGCGATATGATAAGTCGTTAAAGGAGTAATCCTTAAATGAATTCCATCCCATTTTGCCCGCAAAATTCCATTGGCAGATAGAGCCTTCCAGCGCGGATCTTCCTCGACAATATGAGCGGGTATTTTTAACCAAGCTCCCTCTACTTCTGCCTCAATATTTATCTCAAATTCCGCCGGCAATTCTATCTTAGCAATTTGTTGATCACTCAGGTGCTCCGGCGCTTCTCCGTATTCAATTATCTCCCCCACTTCGGGAATATGAACATAAAGTTTATCCTTTAAATCTCCTGCGTTTGCTAATTCCCGTAGCGCTTCTCTGGAACCGTGAATTAAAACTAAATGTTTAGGATTGACGCGACTTATAACTTGGCAAATACCCGTTCTATCTGCATGAGCCGATAAATTAAACCGGCGCACTTCTGCTTTTACAGTTACTTGTTTGCCATCTAATTCTATCGTATCTCCTGTTTCCAAATTCTGCAATAATCGCCCCGGACTTTCTTCGTCTGTATAGCCAGAAATAAAAATTGCCGCATTGTCTCTTTCCAACAAAACCGAGGCATAATAAACACTTGCCCCCCCAGTTAACATTCCCGAACTGGCAACAACAATACTCGGTTTTGCTATGGCTAAAGGTCGTTCCCTGGGATTAGCAATCGCAATAATGGGAGGAATGCCTTTTTCATCACAAAACGGCTCAGTATTGCTATTACGAACCAAATTTTGCACCGATGCCGGCATTAAATGTAAATTGTCTCGAAAAGTTTCTGTAACCGCTCTCACCAACCCATCAACATACACCGGCACCTGATTTTTTTGGAATAAATGACTGGTACGAATTGCCAGCAAAATTTCTTGAGCTCGTCCCAAAGCAAAGGCCGGTATTAACACATTTCCCCCCGCTTCAACTACTTCGGCAATAGCATTCATTAAAGCGGTTTCTTGGGTTTTTCTGCTGGGGTGACAATCCGCGCCATAGGTAGATTCAGTAATTAAAATATCGGCTTCGGGTAAATCGCTTAATTTTAAACCTTCAGTAGTCCGAGAAGAAGCGGTGTTATAGTCGCCGGTGTAAAATAAAGAACGTTTGCCATAACGCAAATAAATACACGCCGCGCCCAAAATATGACCGGCATTAATAAAGCGGACAATTAAACCGGGTAACGGTTCAAAATCTACGCCTATCGGTTGCGTTTCTAAGCGGAAAAGAGTGCTTTGCAAATCTTCTTCATCAAATAATTCTGGTGAATCTTCCCGCTGCTGAATTTTTAAACAATCTCTCAGCATAACGTGGGCAATTTCACGGGTGCCTGCTGTGCAAATCATCCGCGTCCCCGGAAATTGTTTGTGGAACACCGGCACGGCGCCTAAATGATCTTGATGACCATGAGAAATAATTAATAAATCTGGGTTTTGGAGATATTCTAAAGCCGGTAAAGGCTCCCAACCTTTCGGGCGTGTTCCGCAGTCTAAAATTACTTCATACTGCCCAATTAATACCCTAAAACATGATGCCCCAATGCCTTTTGCAGCCCCTAAAGGAGTGACACTTAAACGATGTTTGTTAGCTTCTTTTTCTTCTTCGGGGTTTTCTACTTTGGCTGTGGCTCTTGGAAATAGATAAACTTCTCCTTGACTTCCTTTAGAAAAAATTCTAATTCTCGCTCGTTGTTTGGTGGGTAGATGATCCGCTTCCCATTCCCAGTTAGTGAAGTTGCGTTTAATCGGCACACCCAACTGCCACCCCGTTAGGCCGGTGTGCTCTGCCAGTACCGCTTCCGCCATTTCGTTTGGCGGTGCACCTTCTCTTGTAGAGATTTTCAGTTTTTGCAATTCGGCTTCAGATAGACCGGCAGGCTTGTTCTCGAAGGGTTCGTTTTCGTCTAAAGCTTCATCCACATAGGGAATGGCTTGTTGAATGTATAGTTCGTTTCCCTGTCTAACTGCCAAAACTCGCCACAGAGTACCCACTTTCATTTCAGGCCGGGGGCTGAGTAGAGTGGGGCGGAGGGTTTTTTGGCCCGGACGGCTAACTTTGAGTTGGATGAAGCTATTACGCTTGCCAATGAGGGTGACGCGGCCAATGAGCCGGCATTGATCCGGTAGATTATAGTTGGGGGGTAGCGGTTGGACGTCTTGGATGGAGACGGTGGCGATGATGCCGGTGGAGTCGATGCTTGGCACCACGTTCCAGAGATGAATACCGGTGGGTATTTCTTTGCCGCCGGTACTGGTGATCCGCAGGCGGATGGAGTCTTTGGTAATCAGGTATTGGCCGGTTTCGGTGGTTTCGATGTGGCCGGTGAGGGTAAATTGAAGGGTGGGGTGGTTGTCAAACACAGCAGTTATTTTTGTAAGGTGGGTGATACCGGCCTCTTGCCCTGAAAAAACGAGTGTTACAGGGTGTTTTGCCGATGGGGTTTATTTTTTTATATTGTCTTTCTTTATTTTGAAGCGTTAGAGATTGTTTGAGGCAAGAGGCTTTAATGATGTGGTTTTAAAGTTCATTGCTGATCATACCACCAAGGCTAAATTAAATATTATCACAGCGGCTCTACTTTCCAACCTCTTACGTTCTGAAAAAACAACATTTTCTTCTGCTTTCTCTCAATCCAACGGATAAAAAACAATTATAACCCATTTCTTATTTTAGAGGTAAATATCATCATGTCAGCGCGCTTTCAAAAATCTTTTCAAGACGATCCGCGCTTAAGTTATCAACTTTTTAATCTCCTCCAAATCGTTTTTCCTGAATTGGGTTTCTCAGAAATTGCCGAACCAGCAAGAAAGGCAGGCGCTGCTTGGGAAACTGCATCAACTCCTTTTATATTTTTTCAGAAAAATCAAGTTGTTTCTCATGTAGGGGTTTTAGAAATTCCCCTTTGTTTAATGGGAGAAAATATCACCGTTGCCGGCATTCACGCTGTCGCCACCCATACCTATATACTATAGCCAAAAGTTAGATATTCTAATTTGTGCCGAAATTACTGGCAAACAGCTAAAACTTTTTGATATAGTCGCTGAGAAAATGTGTCCTCTCAGAGAAATTCTGCGGCGATAACCCGAACCGGTGGAGGAGGTTATAATACATTTCAGTCCTGATCGCCTCGATGCCAGCGTCCAGCCAGTCCCTCACATCCTTGATGGGAATTTATACCTGATGGTTCGTGGTTGCTTTCCACCCGAAGGTCAACTTTTTATGTTACCACGCTCGGCCCGTTGCTAATTAAATATTTCTGTCGGAGAGGTTGACAAATCTCCCCGAAATATGAATAAAAACTATTTCCAAAAAAAAGGAAATGGAAAATTTGAGCGTCAAAGGCGACACCGCTACCCAACCATTAGAAATTTCCCTCAAGAATTGAAAAATTATGGCAGACTCAAATCATTATCAAATACTGCAAGTTAGCCCCAAAGCCACTCAAACAGAAATCAAACAAGCTTATCGACGCCTGGCAAAACAATTCCACCCCGACAGTAACCAAGACACAGCCAGCCACGAGCATATTGTACGCCTGAATGCAGCTTATGAAATATTAGGGGATAGCCAAAACCGGCAATCTTACGACCGGCAACTTTTTGCAGCCACGACTCACCGCCAACAACGCACCGCCAACGCACAAAGACACTATCAACAACAGCGAGAAACTGAACAAGATACCGATAAACAATTACAACAGTGGATGCGACAAGTTTATAGGCCGGTTAATCAAAAACTGGCGAGCATTCTTAATCCCCTCAAAAGTCAAATTGACGAACTTTCTGCCGATCCTTTTGATGATGAATTGCTCGAAGCCTTTCAAAGTTATATTAACCACTGTCGTGAACTTCTCAAAGGAGCACATCTTTGTTTTCGATCTATGCCAAACCCCAGACCGGTTGCCGGTGTAGCTGCCAATCTCTACTACTGTTTAAATCAACTAGGCGATGCTTTGGATGAACTAGAAACCTTTACCCTAAACTACGATGAGCACTATTTGCACACCGGCCAAGAAATGTTTCGCATCGCTGCCGGTTTGCGGCGAGAAGCAATGGCAAATATAAAAAATATCCCAGATTAAAAACCCGCCCAAACCCGATAGAATGAAAGAAGGTTTACTTAACTTTACAATTACTCATGCAGTGCATAATCAATCGCAGGGCTGAGTTTTCGGCCAGTCACCGCTACTGGCTCCCTGAACTCAGCGAAGCGGAAAACCGGTCTACTTTTGGCCTCTGTGCCAATGCGCCCGGACACGGCCATAATTATACTTTGTATGTGTTGATGGCCGGTCAAATCGATGAGTACGGCATGGTCTTGAATTTGTCTGATGTCAAGCACGTTATCAAGCGGGAAGTCACCGGCCAGCTAGATTTTTCCTTCCTTAACGATGTGTGGCCAGAATTTCAGCAAACTCTGCCAACCACCGAAAACATTGCACGGGTGATCTGGCAAAAACTCTCTCCCCACCTCCCGCTTGTCCGCATTCAACTTTTTGAACATCCCGAACTCTCGGCAGAATATTTAGGTAACGGTATGGAAGCTTATCTCACAGTTGGTACTCACTTTAGCGCTGCTCACCGGCTCGCTCGTCCCGATCTCAGTTTTGAAGAAAATACCGAGATATATGGCAAGTGCGCTCGCCCGCACGGTCACGGGCACAACTATCAATTAGAAGTGACGGTTAAAGGTGAAATTGACTCGCGCACCGGCATGATTGTTGATTTGGTTGCGCTGCAAAAAGCAATTGAAGATTATGTGGTGGAACCTTTCGATCACACATTCTTAAATAAAGATATTCCCCATTTTGCTGAAGTGGTTCCTACGGCTGAAAATATCGCCGTTTATATTGGTCAGTTGTTACAAAACCCGATTCAAGAATTGGGGGCCGAGTTGCACAAGATTAAGTTGATTGAAAGTGCTAATAATTCTTGTGAAATTTATGCTTCTGATTTGGAAGCTGTCTCTAGCAAGCGAGTAGCCAGTGAGCCGGTTTTGTTGCCGGTTTAAGAATAAAAAACCGCTTCGGTAAGGCAGGCAAGATGCCTGCCCCACTGATGTTAGGCGTAGCCGCGCGTAGCGCTACGCAGAAGTAGATGGGTTATTCTCTATGGCTAAGGTTTTTTAAGAGGGTTTTATCAGCGTTTATCTGCGTTCATCTGCGGGTTTTTAAATGACTTATGATAATAACCTAAAAAGGCTGCACTTGAATAGAAAAAGATAAGCCTTGATCTTGTAAAGAATTGCCTTGATTTTCGACGTCTTTTAGAGGAATTCCCCAATCTAAACGGGCAGAAAAACGATTGTTTTGCCAGCGTAATCCCAGGCCGGTGCTGATAAGTGTATTGGGGTTAGAAACTTCTGTTTGATTGTTCCAAACTGTGCCTAGATCAAAAAAAGGCCCTATTTGAATTAATCCTAAACCTTCGGGTTGGCGCACAAGCGGAAAGCGGAATTCTACAGAACCAACAATGCCGTTATCGCCAATTTGTTGATTTTGCCGGTAGCCTCGAATTGTATCTACTCCGCCGATAGTAAATTGCTCTAAAGGTAACAGGGAATGGGGCGTAAGTTGGGTGGCAATTCGGGCAATGGCGATGCTATCTTCTCCTAATGATTCTACCCATTGAAATTGTCCTACCCAACTAATAAATCTGCCATCGGGGCCGGTTTCATTTACTGTTGCGCCTAAGATTCCTAAACCTAAATTAAACTGGGAACGGGCGGCTAAAACTCGATTGGAACTGCGTTTTACCCAATCTTGACTAAATCTAAGGGCTGTTATTTGTGAAACACCATTTTCTGAGCCGGCAGAAAAGGAAAAGGGTACATCGTCTAAAATAAATGTTTCGCTACGGCGTAAATCTGCCGATAAACCGAGTGTAAATTCTTCTTGGGGTGTACGAGTCACCGGCTGACGAAATCCTATCGCTAAGGTTTGAGAATTGCCGTTAATTCCTAAAGCCTCAAAGGGGTCTTCTATAACGCGGCTGTTACTGTTGGCATAACTTAAACTCAAAGTTCCATCGCGGGGATTGAGGGGAATTGCGTAGTTAAGATTATAGGTTTTTACGCCTTCGGTGAGGCCAAAGTTAGCGCTAAAAACATCGCCAAATCCTAATACATTATTGTGGCTAACACCGGCACTGTAGCGAATTTCACCGACGCTTGGCGAGTCGTGGTTATCGACAGAAAGGGTGGCTGCAAAAGCTGGGGATTCTTGTAAGTCTAAAATTAAAATACTGCGTCCGGGGCTGGTGCCGGCGGTGAGTTCTGCTCTCACACGCGAAATGCGGGGATCAAGTTGTAATAATTGTAAGGCAGTTTCGAGTTTTTGAAGGTTGACCGGCGCAGCTGCGGCTATGGCAATGCGAGATCGCACATAATTTTCTCGCAACCGTTTTAATCCTTTGATTTCAATGTTTTCTAATTCGCCTTCTACGACTTGAATTTTTATCACGCCGCTGGAAATATCTTGCGGGGGTAAAAAAGCCCCGGATGTGGTGTATCCTTTGCTGGTGTAAAGATCGGTGATGGCTCCGCGAAGGGCGATCAGTTGTTCAAAACTGACAATTTGGTTTTCAAAAGGTGCGACGACTGCGGCAATTTCTTCTGGCGAAAATACAGTATTTCCTAATATTTCAATGCGCTGTACTTGGATGGTTGTGCTGTCTGTGGGGGGTTTTGGTGAGGGTGTTGGTGCCGGTGGGGTGAGGGTGGGTGGGGGTATGGGTGTGGGTATGGGTGCCGGTAGGGGGGACAGTTCTGGCCGTTTCGGTTCGAGGGTTCCAGGGGGAAGGGATGGCGGTGTTTGAGCGGTGCTGGCGGGGCTGAGGCTGCTGTAAAGCAGGCCGGTGAGTGCGAGCAAAAATTTAAGGTTCATAAAGGGTTATGCTGCCTGGGTGACAGAGTTTTATAGCAACTCCAGAAAAAATTTACAAAAAATTCCTAGCACAATACGGATAAATAAAAGATCCACAGAAAGAAGTTTATGTCTTGGGGTTAAGTTTTTTGTGTTTTTTGTTTTGGGAGTCTGGGGATGACTTGCGGTTAAGTTGAGGTTGTTAAATTTTCAAAACCCGGTTCCTCAAAGAAACAGGGTTTTTGGTTAAATCATTTTTGAATTTATTAATCTAGTTGTAATGACAAAAAATCTTAAATTTACCTAAATTTTGAATATATTAAACAGAAATTTGAAAGAAAATTTTAATCTTTTATATAGTCTCTAAAGAGAGCTTTTTTTGATACTTAAGTAGGCAAAAAATGCAGAGTGAAGATTTGGGAAACGGGGAGGCTATATTTAGCAACAATCAGGCAAAATTGTATGGCTGCTAACTATAGTTTCCCCCCCTCTTTAGTGAAACTAAGGTTCTACAACAACGGTCATACCAACGCCGACTTGTTCGTACAAAGCCATTACGTCTTTATTGTGCATTCTTACGCAGCCGTGCGAGACGGCTTCTCCAATTAATTCTGGCTCATTGGTGCCGTGAAAACCTAGTTGGGTTTTGCCGTCTGTCCAAAAGCCAATCCAGCGCGGGCCTAATGGATTGTCTGGGCCCGGAGGAATGATTCTTCCTGTTTTGAAACTCTTAAATGTGGGGTTAACTTCCATTGTAAAAACTGTGTAAGTTCCCACCGGCGTTTCCCATCCAGGTTTGCCAATTGCAACCGGGTAACTGCTTTTAACTTGATTATCTTTATACAAATAAACGCGACGTTCGCTTAGTTTAATTACTAAACGAACATCCTCAGCCGGAATAAATTTTGAGGACTCACCAATTGGTGGTAATTGGGGTTCTTGAACTAGGAATAATCCAGGTACAACACCGCTGCTGTTTCCTACCGGGGCCGGTGATTCGGCGGCGGAAACTTGTTTGCCAGAACCAAACAATAAAACTGCGGCACTAAAGCCCAAAAGTGCACAGTTTTTCGCTAACCATTTTCCTCTCACCATTAATGTCATATCTTATCCCTTGTTAACGACAGAATTAGATGGCATTTTTGAATTGTACGCCCCGATTACTTGCTGATCGCCAATTTGAATGTTATTATAGTCTCATTCTTGGTGAAAGAGTGAAACGGATGCGTAAATTAACAACAGTATTGACGGGAGCAACCGTGTTAATGTTGCTCGGTGCAGGAACAGCATCAGCAAATGAGCGACCAGTTTCCCAAATCGCTCAACGGCTGGAAGCTCAGAATCCGGCTGCTTCTACTACAGCGGGCACGATCAGAGGCATTGTTAGAAGCGTTGTAGGCGATGTTGTGACGATTCAGCGGCCTGATGGTTCCATTACGCGAACCACCCTCACAAAACGCGAACGTGGGAATATAGGCCACTTAATCGGTCGTGATGTAGTGGTGAGCAATAACTTTAATCAGCGAATTACTTTAGCTCCGCCGCCGGCTCCTCGTGTTGTGGCTCCTCGCCCGATTTCTTTACCTAACCGACCGCCCACAGCCGCACCGGCAGTAACGCCTCGTCCGGTTCCGCCGGCGCCGGTGCCGCGTCCTGTGCCGGTTACTCCACAATTCCCCGCACCGGCACCTGTTATCATTCCTCAAACTTGGTAATTTCTTAAACGATTTACCACATTTCATAAATTAGGTTTAAAATTTTAATGCCGTCCACTGTGGCGGCATTATTTTTGTCAATTTTGGGGCTTTAAACCGATTTAAAAAATGGGTATAATTTCTGGCGTATAGGGGCATCCTATTTATACAGGTTTTTTCTTTTCTTCGGTTGTTGAGGATAAGAAAAGAGTTTTTTAACCGCAGATGTTAGGCGTAGCCGCGCGTAGCGCTACGCAGATGAACGCAGATGAACGCTTTGGGTTTGTCTGGTTATTTATGGGGTTAGAAATGTTTTTTAAACCTTGCATTTAATAATTTGGAATTTTGGCCGATGGGGGATGGTTTTTGAACTATGAATAATCAATTAATAACTCCGAATATTGTGACTGCTTTGGGGTTAATGGTTTTGGCAATTGGGATTTCGGCATGGCAGAGTTTAGGGCTAGAATTTCAATTAGCAATGGCTACAGGACGAACAATTTTACAGTTGCTTGTGGTGGGGTATTTCCTGCAAGCAGTTTTTGAAATTAATAATCTTTGGGTAGTGTTGGGTGTCGTGGCTGTTATGATGACAATTGCGGCAATTGTAGCTCGTAATCGTATTAGTAAAAAAATTCCTTTTGTGTTGCCGGTGGTTTGGGGGTCCATTTTAGTCAGTACGGCGCTGACGTTAGGTTATACAAATTTGCTGGTTGTACAGGCAGATCCTTGGTATCTACCACGCTATTTAATTCCTTTGGCTGGCATTATTTTAGGCAATGCTATGAATAGTGCTGCGCTGGCGGGGGAACGTTTAGTTAGTACAATTAATAATAGTCAAGTTGAAATTGAAACTCATTTGTGTTTGGGTGCAACTCCCGATCAAGCTGTGGCGCAATATCGCAAAGAAGCCATAAAAGCAGGCATGATTCCCACAATTAATACAATGATGGTGGTGGGAGTTGTAACTTTACCAGGAATTATTACCGGCCAGATGTTAAGCGGTGTGGCACCCTTGGATGCGGCTGTTTATCAAATTTTAATTATGTTTTTGTTGGCTTTTACAACATTGATTACAACTGCACTTTTAACCTGGGGTTTATGCCGGCAGTTTTTTAATAGCGCCGGTCAACTTTTGAAATGGTGAAAAAGTTATTTTTCGTTGGTTAATGTAGGGGCGGTTTCCCCATGTCCGCCCCAAACTGCTCACCGGCAATTACTGTTTATCAGCAGCCATTTCCGGTTTAAGAATAGCTTGGCCGATGCGTTCGCGCCACCAAGCTAACAGCGTACTGGCAATGAAAATACTTGAATATGCACCAGCAGCAAAGCCAATAATTAATGCCAAAGCGAAGAACTTTAAGGTTTCGCCTCCAAAAATGAAAATGGCAAATAAAGTCAGCAAAGTGGTAAAAGTGGTATTAATAGAACGAGTTAACGTTTGATTAACGGCATCATCAACAACTTGGTTTATATGTAGTTCTGGATGCAGTTTCAAAACTTCTCGAACTCGGTCATAAATAACCACCGTATCATTAACAGAAAATCCGATAATTGTCAAGAGGGCAACGATAAATAAACTATCAACTTCTACCCCCAAAACTAAACCGAGAATCGAGAAAATGCCCACCGTAACTAAAACATCGTGAAAGAGAGCCACAAAGGCAAAAAAGGCATAATCAAGCTGAAAACGAAACGTCAGGTAAACAGTAATACCCGCAAAAGAAAGAAACAAAGCCAACAACCCAGACGAGAAAATTTGCCGGCCTAAAGTTGGCCCGACGCTATCAATTTGAGTAGCTTGGGGGTTAAAAGTACCGAGTTTTTGGGTGAGGGCTTCTTCTAACTGATCCCGTTGTTCAACATTTAAAGTTTTTGTGCGAATAGAAAGAGCGTGCTTTTCATCTCCCAAAACTTGAATGCTGCTACCGGCCAGATTTTGCGTTGCCAAAACTTCTCGAACAGTTGCGGTATCAATAGGTTTACCACAGTTATTTGGTTTGCTACAATCAAGCTCAAATTGTAAGCGTGTACCGCCAATAAAATCAAGGCTGGGACGCAAGGGAGCACGGATATCAGGATTGAGACAAGAAATAATCATGGCAAGGATGCCGGCAATAATAACCGCGCTGGAAATGCCCCACCAAAGTGACCGCTTTTTAATAACGTTGAGTTTCATTTTTCATTATTTTGAGTTGATTGTGCAGAGCTTCAGAAAAGCAAGAAACCTTCTAACTTTTTACCGCAGATTTGTCAAGATTCGGACAAAACAGTTCTGGTTTTCGCAGTTTGGGTAAAGTAATTGCCACAAACATAAACGTGCGGCTACAAGTAAGCGCCGTAAACATACTAATAGCAACCCCCAAAGCCAGAGTCAGAGCAAAGCCTTTAACTAAACCACTCCCTAACCAAAACAAAGCGGCGCAAGCAATTAAAGTCGTAACGTTGCCATCTAAAATACTAGAAAAAGCGCGATAAAACCCAGATTCCACAGAGCGATAAAGGGTTTTGCCGGCTCGCAATTCTTCGCGGGTACGTTCAAAAATTAGGACGTTTGCATCAACTGCCATCCCAATACTAAGAACAAAACCTGCAATTCCTGGCAGACTCAAGGTGACGCCAAGCAAGGCAAAAGCAGCCATCGTTAGCACAGAGTAAATAATTAGAGCAGCATCGGCAATTAATCCGGGGAGACGATAATAAACTGCCATGAATATCAGCACTAGCAATAACCCACCCACACCGGCGTAAATACTGCTTTGAATACTATCGCGTCCAAGCGTAGCACCGACGGTGCGGTTTTCGACAATTTCTACCGGCACCGGCAAGGAACCACCGCGCAATTGTACCGCTAACTCATTGGCTGTTTCGACTGTAAAACGTCCTTCAATAATTGCTTGTCCGCCGCTGATGCCGGTAGTGGCAAATTGTGCGGGAACTGTTGGAGAACTAATGAGGTTCTCATCCAAAAAAATGCCGATTCTTCTGCCGGTACCGGCCAAGTTTTTTGTAATTTGGGCAAATTTTTCGCCGCCTTCGGTATCAAACCGTAAACCCACATTCCAAGTTTGGCCGGTTTGATCCGGTTGGGCGTAGGCTTCTTTGAGGTTATTTCCTTTTAATCCTACTGATTTGTAAAGTTGTTCGGAAAGGGTGTTTATTTGGTCGGCTTTTTGTCTAATAGCTGCTTCGTTTTGAGCAGTTGCTTCGGCTTCGTTTTTCTTTTCCAGTTCTACTTGTTTTGCCAATAATTCCTGTAATTCTTGTTGCCTAACATTTAATTGGGCTGTAACTTCAGGATTGGATATTTCTTCTCTGAAATCAAGCTGTGCTGTGCCACCAAGCACCCGTTCTGCTTGTTTGGGGTCGTTGACTCCGGGCAATTGTACTAATATTTGATCTTTTCCGACGGTTTGCACCACCGGCTCAGCCACACCCAAAGCATCAATGCGGTTTCTGACAACGCTTTCTACCGCTTCTAACATTTCTGGGGTAATTTGTTTGATTTCGTTTGTGGTTTTGATTTGAATGGTGAGTTGGGCTCCTCCTTGCAAGTCTAGTCCTAGGCGAATTGGAATTGTTACCAGTATGGTTATTGCTGCTAGTAGTAATACTGCTATTAATACTAGGGTTGGTGTTTGTTTTTGCATAGTTTTTTGTTTGTATTTGAGGTGGGGTTTTATAGGGGCATTGGATTTTGTAAGGTTTGATGGGGTATTTTTTAAACCGCAGATGAACGCAGAGGAACGCAGATGGGATGTCTGCTTGTTTCTGGGTTGATGTGGGTTTTTTAAGCTGGGGTTGGGATTAGATTTTAGATTGGGGGAATTTCCGCTGATCTAAAATCTAATTTTTTTTAGACGCGCATTGCTACCATTTTTTGCACGGCTTCGACTATTTGCTCTGGCTGTACTATGGTTAGGCGTTCTAGGTTGCCGTTGTATGGGGTGGGGATATCTTGGGATGATAACCGCAATACGGGGGCGTCTAGTTCGTCAAAAAATCGCTCGTTTATTGAGGCGGTTAATTCTGCTGCTATGCCGCCGGTTTTCATACATTCTTCAACGATGATGACGCGGTGGGTTTTGCGAATTGAGGCGCCGATTGTTTCCATATCGAGCGGTTTGAGGGAAATTAAGTCGATGACTTCTGGATCAAAGCCTTCTTTTTCTAAGGGTTTTACTGCTTGGACAACGTGATGGCGCATCCGCGAGTAGGTGAGAATTGTTACGTCTTTTCCTTTGCGAACAATTTCGGCTTTGTCTAGGGGTACTAAATATTCGTGATCGGGGAGGTTTTCTTTGAGGTTGTAGAGTAAAACGTGCTCAAAAAATAACACGGGGTTGTCGTTGCGGATGGCAGCTTTTAATAACCCTTTGGCGTTGTATGGTGTTGAGCAGGCGACGATTTTTAAGCCGGGGACGGCTTGGAAGTAGGCTTCTAGTCTTTGGGAGTGTTCGGCTCCGAGTTGCCGGCCTACGCCTCCTGGCCCTCGTATCACCATTGGGATTTTGTAGTTTCCGCCGGAGGTGTAGCGCAGCATCCCGGCGTTGTTGGCTATTTGGTTGAAGGCAAGTAGTAAAAATCCCATGTTCATGCCTTCGATGATTGGCCGTAAGCCGGTCATTGCTGCTCCTACTGCCATGCCGGTGAAGCTGTTCTCTGCAATGGGGGTGTCTAGGACTCGCAGATCCCCATATTTTTTGTAAAGGTCTTTTGTTACTTTATAGGAACCACCATAGTGTCCGACGTCTTCTCCGAGTACGAACACGGAGGGGTCGCGGGCCATTTCTTCGTCTATGGCTTCCCGCAGGGCGTTGAAAAATAGGGTTTCTGCCATCTTACTCTGGAGTTTAACGGATCAAACCCCTATTTTAGCCTGTGATGGTTTATAATTCTCAGGCTGTTCTGTCTTGCTTTTTCTTTTTGCAGCCTTTCTAACTCAGCTATTAAATTGGAGATAGTTCTTCCTTATCAATTTTATCATACCCCATCCCAATAGCGTTTGTCAAGAAGATTTCTTCTTTTTTTGCGGTTTTTTTTGAGCAAAATTAAGTAACTACAAGATGCGTTGTTTTTGCCGGTTGACTCTAACGCGGAGTGGGCTGAGAAATTCAATAATTTTTAATTAGCTAAGGTTCCAAATTTTAATCGTACCATCGCCGCAACCACTGGCTAATTTTTTTCCGTTAGGGCTAAAGGCAATGGTATTGACTGAGTTTAAATGCTGGGTGTAACCGCTAAGGGTAGAGATTTTTTGGCCGGTTTTTAGTTGCCAAATAACTATGGTACCATCGCCGCTACTGCTGGCAAGAAAGTTGCCATCTGGACTAAATATAACATCATAAATAGCATCAGCATGACCAATTAATGAAGAGTAAGTGCCGGTTTTCAAATGCCAGAGTTTAATGGTTTTATCACCACTACCAGAAGCGATAATTTGGCTGTCGGGACTAATAGCAATTCCATAAACTGCGTCGGTATGATCGTTAAAAATGTAGCGTGGTTGCGCGGGGGCTTTTATGTCCCACACTTTAACGGTATTATCGCGGTGGCCGGTGGCGATAATTTTACCGCAGGCACTTATTGAGAGGGCGTTTACCGTATCTTCTGATTCACCTAAAGTATGCAGCAGTGAAGCGCTGGCTAGATGCCAAATATTAATATTCCCTGCTTTTTGATGAATGCTGTTAGAAGATTGTGCGCTGGGGGATGCAAAAAGGGTATCGGAAAAAGAAGGATCGCTACCACAAATTAAAGTTTTTCCTTGGGGGGTAAAGGCGAGGGAAGTGATGCGACCTTTCCCGCGCAAGGTTAATAAATGTTGGCCGGTTTCTATTCCCCAAAGGTCAACGCTTCCATCGGGTGCCCCTACTGCTAAAGTTTTTCCTTCGGGACTGATAGCAACGGCATTGACTCCTAAAGGATAACCAAAGACGCTCCGTAATCTTTGGCCGGTTTCTATATCCCATAGTTTTACGCTGCTGTCACAGCTACCGCAGGCTAACAAGCGGCCATCTGGGCTAAATGTTAAGTCTGCTACGGGCCCAGAACGTTCTGAGATGGTGCTTGTCAGTTGGGCTTTTTGCCATTCCATGAGCGAAAATTGGAGGATATTAAGGGTTTTATTTTTGCATTTTTTTTATTGTAACACTTGTTAGACGTTAAGTTTAGAGTTTTTTGAAATTCAGAGGATGGCCGGTGGTTTTTTGGAATTAATCTTTTAGAACCGGATATCTCTCCTACCCTTTTTTGAAGAGAGGAGAGAAGGGTTTTTTGCCGTTACTCGTTACTTATTTTTAGTCTATTTTGTGGCGTTTTTGGTGCCAGCGCCATGCGTCCGTGAGTATTTGTTTGATGTCTGCATATTGGGGAGTCCAGCCTAAAATTTCTTTGGCTTTGGCGCTGCTTCCTACTAATAGTGGGGGGTCGCCTGGGCGCCGGTCGCATTCTATGGCTTTTATGTTTTTGCCGGTAACTATTTTTGCTGTTTCTATTACTTCTTTTACGGAAAAGCCATTGCCGTTGCCTAAGTTAAATACTTCTGTTTTTCCGCCTTTTAGCAAATATTCTAGCCCTAAAACGTGGGCATCTGCTAAGTCGGATACATGGATATAATCGCGGATGCAGGTTCCGTCTGGTGTGGGGTAATCTGTGCCATAAATTGAAATGGCGTCTCGCTTGCCTAAAGCTGCAAATAAAATGAGGGGGATAAGGTGGGTTTCGGGGCTGTGATCTTCTCCGAGTAGTCCTTCTGGGTTTGCCCCGGCTGCGTTAAAATAACGAAAGCGAACTGATTTTAAGTTGTAGGCTATATCAAAGTCTGTGAGCATTTGCTCGACCATTAATTTAGAGGTTCCGTAGGGATTAATGGGGTTTTGGGGGTGGTCTTCGGTGAGGAGGGGTTGTTGGGGATAACCGTAGGTGGCGCAGGTTGAGGAAAAGACAAATTTATCAATTTTGTGGGCAACCATTGCTTCTAAAAGGGTGAGGGTTCCCACGCAATTGTTGCGATAATATTTAGCAGGATCGGTAACTGATTCGCCGACGTTGATATAAGCGGCAAAGTGCATGACGGCGGCAATGTTATGGGTAGAAAAAAGCTTGTCCAACAGGGGCCGGTCATTGGTATCTCCGACAACCATTTCTACTTGGAGGACGCTTTCGACGAGTTCGGGGTGGCCGTAGACTAGGTTATCTAAAATGATGACAGGATAACCGGCTTTTTTGAGGGCTAGTACAGCATGAGAGCCAATGTAGCCGGCGCCTCCTGTGACTAAAATGGTGGGTTTTTGTTCTGACACTTTTTTGAGATTTGGTGAATGATGAGTAATTAAATAATAACACTTAAAGTTTTGAAACTTTGGGGGTTGTTTTAAAGTTTGAAAAAAATTAGCTTTTTATTGATTTTTTTAGCGTAGACCTTAATATTTCGTTCTAAGTCTTCTAACCTTAAAATAGCATCTATCGCTAGGCTGGTCTTTAGGCCGGTATCTTTGAGGTATTGCCGGCGAAAATAGGTCATTGGTTCAGCATAAACCCGCGAAGTTGAAAGCGTTGGTTTTGGCCCGCACCAGTGGATGACAGAAGCATAGCTATCCTGTACAACCGGCCCAGTTTTGCTTAGTTGAAAGCGGTTTTTTATCTCTTGCTGATCGAAGTCTGGGACTAGCACTTGAATATCTTTTTGTTTAATGCGGAGTCGGCGTTCTTGATCGGCCCGAAAAATCATAAAATTGAGAAATCCCATTTCTCCATATTTAAAAACATCGGGGTGATCTTCGGTAAATTGCAAAATTTCTTCGTATTCTTCGAGACTAAAACAGCCTCGTGTACCAAAAAAAACGCCGGTGCAAAAATAATTGTTTCGATATTTTTGCCACACAAAACCGGGAAAATATTTTTTTATTAAGCCTATCTCGAAGAAAAAATGAGAAATAGAAAAATCGGAATACTCCGACACCGGCCTATCTACAATTATATCGGCCTCGGCAAAATTGGCATAACGAAGAATATTTCCCCAAATATTTGTATCTGCATCCAGCATCAAAAAATGCTTCCAGGGGCTTTCCCAAAAACCAATCATTTTAGTTTTCCCCCAGCCAAAACTTTTTTGCCGCAGTAGATCAAACTTGACAGTGGTGTGGTCAATAATTTTAACTTTATACATTTTTTCAATGGAATGATCAGAAAAAACTCCATCAAAAAGTAAGCAAATAGGAACCTCGCCTAAAAAATGACGGATACTCGCACAGCACCCTTTAGCAAACAAATAATCCGACGGGCAACACGCCACAATGATGCCAAAATCTTCCATAATTCCTCGATGCAGTGCCTGATGATAGATGAGGGTATTATTGGCTAAAACTTTGTCAATTAAAGAACCCCGTCAGAGGCCGGCTTAATTGCTCAATTAGGTGATCACTTTAGCACAAAAAGCCGCCCTAGAAGAAGGCAGCTTTTTTAATGATAAAAGATAGAGTGTTTCCCAACAGCGCCGCTGCGGTAAGCTAACTTGATAAATCAACCACCGGCCTAACTATTAATACTTGCCCGTGAGTTTTTTTTGAAGATGACAATGACGCCAAAATCTTCCATAAATTTCTCATCCAAAATTGTTAGAGGGTGAGAGGGCGTTTGACAGCCACTTTACTAGACGAGATTAACTTGGGCAATTGATGCCACACAACAACCTTTATACACCGGCCCTGCGGTTAAAATAAATCCCCAACAAGAATAAAAGTTTGTTTGATGGATGCCGGCGGGCCAATTGATTCTCCCAGAAGTCGAGATATCAACCCTCGCTTACTCTAGGTCATCAAACAAATCATCAGATTTTGGCCGGTCAGAAGTAATGAGAATTTCGGCATCTACTGCCTTCTTAATCAAACTAAGGCAGTAGAGGTTCTCAATGGCGCTTATCTGTTTGATAGTTCGTCGGTTAATTCGAGTTTGGTTGGGCGCATAATAAGTCAGGACAAAATAAAAGATTGATTAATCCACAGCAACAAAAGAAAGGGAAAGTTGCACAGCTTCGTTAGCACTCAAACTAGAGACACCTAAAGCACCGGAAGGGTTAATAGCTATATGACAAGTCGTTACACCCCCGTTTGTTAAAAATCTAGGCGCAATAAAGCCTGCTATTTGAGCCGGTCTAAATCCTGTCGGCAAAACTAACGGAAACCCATAATCACTGAAATTAACTGAAACGCTAATATATCCCTCTACAAGCACGGTTTGGCCAATTTTTCTACATCTAGCTGGTCTATTGACAGAAGGAAGACTCCACCCTGAATTAAGACTTAGGTTAATCCATCCAGAATCTTGAAAAAAAACACTAGGTTTATTTACAATTCTTTCCCACGTTAACTCACTATCTCTAGCAATCGCCGGATCTATCTGATTCTCAGGGATTGGACCCCTAACTCTTCTCAGCATATAAAACCGCCTCACTAGGAAGCGGCATAAAGTTTTCTATAAACGAATTCCAGGAGCAATACCGACTTTCACTGCCTGACCTGTTCCCGCTGTGGTGCCGGCAACAACTCTGTCCCCTGTAATCCAATCACTCCACTGAAGACCGGGGTCAAGACCAAAGGTGCTGTTAGTTGCGCTGGGGTTTGTTGGTGTTGCCCCGCTACCAGTGCCAACCAAGACAAAAATAGCGGACGTTCCCTCGTTGGTTATTGTCACCAATCTCGGAACAGTAGGCGTTGCCACAGCGGGCACCAATTCCACCCCAGCAGCAATGTTTGTGACGCTAACAGAAGTTGTGGCTGTAGTGCCGGGAAACCATTGCGTGCTGTTAAAGGCTGTGTTTCGTGTTTGAAAAATCGCCATAAGCTTACCTATGTAAAATCGCTGAACGCCCTTGTAAAATCATCACCGCTATCATTAGTGGACTGCCTTTTGATGTACCCGTGATGTACTGATAAGAAACCTTCAATATCTGCTATTTTGCTTGCATTCTCAGCTTGCTTAAACTTAGCTATAGATGCTAGGGACTTTAACTTAAATTCTAGGTTGTTGATTTCAGTTGCTAGATTATCTATGCTCTTCTCTAAGTCTCTCTTGTTTCGGTGTTGAGCATTAACTATGTTCACGATAATAGTTACAACAGCAGCCGCACCTACAATGAAAGCAAAAAATTCAGTTGCCGACATTTTAGATAGGATATCGGCAAGAAATAAGGGGTGGTTAATCACATCGTTAAATACTCCAATAACTTAAGTTGACAGACCACAATTGCTCTGCTGAGTACCTACTACTCATTTTCCACTTAGCCTCAAAAGTTATGTCTTGGTTAATTTCGGGGAAAAGATTAAAAACTGTAATTGTAGGCACTGACTCTACTTTAAAAGTCTTAAATTCAGACTTTAGACCGCCAACGTCAAATCTAATTTGACAGCTAGAGAAATTCTTATCGAAATTAGCCGATGCAAATTCAACTTTTACGATGACCTTATCTGCTAAAGCTGAGTTGATTGTGGGCATAGAATGCCAGAGAAGCCAATTGCTTTGGGGGTTAACTGAACCAATATATGCCCACATTTAGTTAAGCCGTCGGCATTTCTGGGGGTGGTACTAACACTGGTGGCGTTAGCATTTCTGGGGGTGGAACTGGTGCCGGTGATGGAGGTTGTACCGTTGTTTCAGACTGCGTTTCTGCTAATTTTTGAGCAAAAACTTCTGATGCTTTTGGCGCGGCCGATACAAGTGGCTTGCTCACCACGTCTAAAAATTCTTGTTCATTTAATGGTTTTCCGCCATACCAAATAATATAAGCATGAGGAATAGCATCTTTCAATCGCCCATCTTTCTTCACGTCCATTTCTGTACGCATGTCGACGATTCGGTAGACGATTTGCGTATATTTGCGCGAATACTGACTAAATGGCAAAGAACCTAGGGGATAAGCCTCTACCGATTCAACCGGGAAATTGTTTCTTTTAGCTATTGATTCGCAATTCTCTATCACTACAGGGATGTTACCAATCCCTTGCACATCTTGCCAAGCCATTATTGTTGCCTTCCAAAGTAATCAAGAATAGTAGCATATTAGCGCGAAAACAGCGACAAACTGTTTATTATGCAGCAGACCAGTCACGGCGTGGTTTAATTATTTTCCAGCCTTCTGGCAAGTTGTTTTCTCGAACTTGTGCGCAGAAAGTTGTTATTGTATCAACTGAGCCAGCACCTCCGTTAATGCCCACCGATGCAATAACGAGGCCAACCTTTGCAGGCTTGGGAATAGTAGAACCCCAAACATAAGTCTGAACCTGATCTGGGTCGCACAGAGATATACCTAAAGTTGTCAATACACCTAACGCTAACAATTGTTCGTATTGGTCGACGTGCATATTCCAAGCGTAGTTAATACCACCAACAATTACAAAGACGGATCTGCTTTGACCTCTAAGTGTAACGGGCTTAAATCTAGCCCTTTTAGTGATCTTCCAGTTTTGTGCGCTGGCATTTGCCAATGTTGTACCTATTGCACCAAAGGTAGTAGTGGATTGACCTATCACAATACCCGGTAGTTTGAATTTTGGAGGCTTTGGAGAGTTTGCACCTATAAAGCCCCTAGCCGGTGGAGTTGCAACGTCTAATAGAGTTACGCCAATGGCAGTTAAAGCCGTTGTGGTTACGCCTTGCCCCACAGCATCTAAAGCGGTACTGTCAAAGACGTAAGTACCCGCCAAACCTGCGTCTACAATGTAGCGTTTTTTGTTTTGTTTGTTTAAACTCATTTTGTTCTCCTTTAAACCTCACATTCCACACCCTAGCACGCTGCAAACTGTCGTCAATCCCTGAAAACCGCTGTAATGAACTTAAGTCCAAACCTCCCCCCCCTTTGGGGGAGAACGTTGCACAAAAATTTTTTGAGCGATTTTAAAAATCTTTAATATTGGCTGGTTTCTCTTGCGATTGCCAGCAAATCTTCTATGGCCTTCTCTTCACTGACTCCGAACTCAGTCATAACCTTTTTGATGAGAGTGCACCGGGGAAAGTACGACCTGCGATGCGTCCTATTCTTTCTTAACGAGCGTCTACTGCGTGTTGATAGACTTGCAAGGATTAAATGCTGTTGATAGGTCATTGTCATAGTTTTAATCTATCATCATCTGAGCTACAAGAGCATCCCAATTACTAGGCTTCTGGTCAGGCCACAAAAATAGTTTTTGCTTTAAAATTTCAACCCTTTGCCCATCATAAGATCGAATTTTACCCACGTTCGGATCGCTGCTTCTTTTATGCCTAATAAAAAGTATTGAGTAAGGATACATTCTTTCATTTGAGAGGCTTATTTCGGTCGCTGGAATATTACCCCCATCTGTTTTGTGACCGGGGGTAAATCTTCTCACTGTTACATTATCCGATAACTGTAATAGGTTGTTAACAAGTTCTTTCCCGCTTGCCTCGCTATCACACCATACTTGCATCTGACCATTGTTCGATAATTCAGCGCTCATTCTATAGATGCCATTAAGATAACCGTTAGTACCTCCTGTACCAGCAAGCCGCTTGATTCTGTCGAAATCATTTAGATACAAAACGTTAAAGTCAGGTATTTTGTAATTACCTGAAATCTTACCCCGTCTAGGAATCGGGGCTTTACCCATAGGCAAATTATAAAACTGTATATGTGCCTCCCATCCAGTTGTCGGGGGAATTCTTTTCAACACCCTGTCGTCAACTGTATCTGAGAAAACAACCCCAACATCTTTTGAGCGCATAAACTGCTCATTAGTAATTAGTTGCACTGCTTGAGCTTTTACTATTTCTGTAGGGCCGGCTAACACATATCTTTCGGTCAAAATCTCTCTATTAGGCATTACCTCAATAACTCTATCTGTGCCGATGATTTGCTGTCTTTGAATATTAGTTTGCGCTCTGAAATTATCCATAGTACCCGCAATAACAAAGAACGCCTCAGCGCAACTTTCCCAGGTTTCTTCCCAGGCTTCCTCTATAAACTGCTCTATCCCGTCTGGCAAGGATTCTATAACATCATTTACTATTTTTGCCGCACTAATAATCGGCCCGCCTTTTTTGCCCCAATCGTCAACTTTACTGCCAAATAACGGCCTAAAAACTTCTTTCAATAATGACCTAACAGTTTTAAAGCCCCACAAAAAAACGTTGTGAGTTAACTTGATAAAAGTGTTTCGTAGTAACGCTACCCACGCCCCTACAACTTCATCCACCGCCTCCTCTGTGACTGCCGCCGTTACAGAAGCTAAAGCTAAAGGGTTGATTTTAGCTACTACCGCTGAACCTAGACCGCCGCACACAATCCACCCTAAAGTTTGCCCAACGGCGCCCCCAGCCATGCCGGCCAAAGCAAGTAAATTGCCTCTTATTCTCGCATCTATGGCTTGATCCGACATATTCCAGTTGAAGGTGTACAAGAAACGCACAGCACCGAAAATAAACTGCATTGCTGCAATAAAGGTAAAAGCCTTAACAAACGCGGTAACTACAAGTTTTGTTAGGGCAACCAAAAACCCTTTAACACCCCCTGCTTTGAAAGCAAGCGATAAAGCTTTAACGCCTAATCTTAAAGCAATATTTTTACCGATATTAGAAGCAATTGTTATAGCAAAAACTATTGCTGGTGCTGCCATTGTCTTAATCCTCTCACTGTTTCAAATAAAATTACAAATTACAAATCAACCCCGTCATCTTTAACTTGCCCTAAATCAACAATTCGGGGTCTACTATCAAAGCTTTGGCCGTAAGGATTTCCAGCAGTACCATCAGTTGTACCGCTATTTCCAAACTGCAATTCTGTTTGGTCGATAAAATCATCAAAGTCTCTATCATTCTTTTCTTTGTCCGGTGCGTCCTGTTTAACTAAACGTTTCAAGATATCTTCTATTTCAGCATCCGTAGCATCTTTGTTGTATTGCACGGTATGAATAGCTTTTGTTACCATAGCCGCCTCTATAATATGCCTTAACATTTCTGTTAAAGTTTCGGAACCTTTCGAGAATTCATTTAAATCTATTGGTAGATTGGATGGCTTCATAAGAGCGTCTAATTCTTCATCGGAATTAGCTTCGTTAGCTAAAGCGCCTGACATTGCATCGTCTGGCAAAAAGAAAGTCGCTGGTATTTCGCGTTTTTTGGGTTCTATTTTAAAAGCCCCTCCCATAGCATCAATAATCGCCTCTAGCGAAAAGTTTGCTTTTGTTGCCTGTTGCCTGCCTACATGACTTTCTAGCAAAGTATTCCAAACCATTCTTTTAATACTCATTTCATCATCTTGCAATTGAGATAATAAAAGGATGATTTGAGATACGCCAGTAGCAAGATCAGGTATAAACATTGGCACTTTTTTGATTATCGTTTGAGGTGTCCCGCTTGAATCCATCTCTGTTACTGCTGTGTCAACTTCTAATTGTTGACCCCAGCCACCCAACATTGCCGTTAAATTTTCGATACTCCACTTAAACATCTGGGGTAACGACTCTAAATCCACCATTTCTTGTGGATTAACAAAATCAAAAATTCCGGCTTCATCGCCATCGGTATCAATTATATATTTAGGGATATTAATTTTATCACCGGCCCCTAAAAACTTTCTAATTAGCTCGATACCTTCATTTAATCTTGCGTTTGAATCATTGCTGCATTCACACATATTGTCATCCTCATTTTCTAATAATGGATAAGAGGGGTTAGTTATTCTGTTAATGTCGTCAATTGATGGCAGTGTCCAAGGGTGATCCGTGCAGGCTATGTGATAGCCGGTTGCCGTCCAACTAATCACCGAACCTCCTAACCAAATAGTGTTACCAGGGCCCCAACACGAAATATTTTGATGAGTATGTGCTGGAGTTTGGCCTGCAAAAATACCAGCAAAACCGCCTTCTATAGCCCTAGGAATACCGCCTTTGTATATAACCCAAGTTCCCCCCGGTATATCAACCCAGTTAGATCCGTACCATCCCATAATGGTATGTTTGTGTCGGTAAACGGCTATAGTGTGCACTGTGATTTCTTGAACGTTGGCACTTAGGTTGCCATTATCACCGGGGGGTAAAGGATGATAAAGTTGACCCCAATAATCGGTGCCGGCATTGTAAACCCTACCAACAGAAATCCCGCCGATCATCATTTCAGATACGTTTCTAAGGCCAAACCAAGGTGCCAAGGAGTGGCTTTTATTCTCAAGAATCCACTCTGACCACTGAACAATATTGCGACAAACTCTTGCCTTAGAAGCTGCACTCAAAAACAGCGTAACCGTTCCGCAGCTTACATTACTAAACGGATCTTCTCTAGGGGGATATTCACCTGGTTTTTGTCCATCACCGGGTGCCGGTTCGGGGCTTGGGGTTGGTGTTGGTTCGGGGCTTGGGGTTGGTGTTGGATCTGGTGAAGGTGTTGGATCTGGTGAAGGTGTTGGGTTAGGACTTGGGGTTGGTGTCGGTTCGGGGCTTGGGGTTGGGTTAGGACTTGGGGTTGGTGTCGGTTCGGGGCTTGGGGTTGGGTTAGGACTTGGGGTTGGGTTAGGACTTGGGGAAGGTGCCGGTTCGGGGCTTGGGGTTGGGTTAGGACTTGGGGTAGGGGTAGGTGTTGGGTTAGGACTTGGGGTAGGTGTTGGGTTAGGACTTGGGGTAGGTGTTGGGTTAGGACTTGGGGTAGGTGTTGGATCTGGTGAAGGTGTTGGGTTAGGACTTGGGGTAGGCTGTGGTGCTGTTGGTGTGCTGTGTTTACGTCTATTTATGATGTCATTGGCTATGCCAACGCCCTTACCTATTCCATCTATTAAATCTTTTCCGTATTCTATTATGGTATCTCTTGCTATTCCATTAATTCTATCTACCTCTCTCTGGGTTTTTTCTCTTGTAATGTCTCTTTCCTTTTGAGTGCTGTCTGTAATAAAGTCCGTAATATCTTCTGCTATAGATTTACCTCTTATTTCTCTGTAGCCCTCCTCTATAACGTCAGTGACAATATTTTTTACACCGTTTTTAAATTTCGGACTTTTTCCTATTCCCGCCGCCGTATCTCTCACTCTAGTACCGGCTGGGATGATAGGTTTATATATTTGTTGACCGTCTATAGTTTCTTGGCTTCTTAAATTGATAGTTTGCGTTGATTGCCCTATGTTTTTACTGCCGTTACCGATAGGCCCGCCTAATGCTGATTGGTGTGGCGGTGATTGTAAGCTAGGTTCATATCTTGTGATAGTGCCTGTTGTTGTCGGCATATCAACTTTAAAACCGTTAGGGGTTAACTCAATAGTTTGAGAGCCTCCAAACTGAACCTCAGCCTGTGGCATTCTACGGGGTATTTCTCCGAACCCTCCCCTATTTCTATTGATGTTATGTCTCCCCATAAATTATTCCCAGCGATTAAACTGCTCTTGTGATGGTAGGAATGACTCTATCCTCAGCGTCTTGTAAAACTTCCCCATATTCCAACGCACTGCCTACGATATCTATAGCAATCCTAAATAGGTCAAAACAGGTATAATATTAATTGTTGTCTAAATTTAAAAATGAACATGGACATTATTTCTGAGTTAAATGATTTTATTAATCAGACGAAAGAAGCTAGAGAAATAAAAAGAGC